>DAOVVI010000242.1 GCA_030637245.1 Cyclobacteriaceae bacterium | reverse complement strand
TTTATAAAGTAACCAGGATGTATTTATCCTTCATGTAAAAATTTTCGCAAAGAAAAGAAAGATTAAGAAGAAAAGCAGGGTATCTATTCCATTATTTTAAATTGCTGATGTCAGGAAGTGCCAAATTCAAAATCAGGATAAACTGGATTTTGTAACGTTCATTGCCATCAATTGAATTAATGTTTTCAAAAAAATATACCATGGACACAAACGTGACGTCATTGATTTACAATGGGGCATGAGTTTTCTGATGGATAAAAACAAATTAGGCCTGGTGTTAATGAGCCCTAAATTTTTTTTACAACTCCTGAACGGCCTCAAAAAATGCAACGATATTTTCGATAGGCGTATCATCCTGAATATTATGCGCCGGGGCTAAAATATATCCACCACCATTTCCGAAAATTTCAGCCCGGCGTTTAACCTCGTCTTTTATTTGCAGGGGAGTACCGTTTGGCATCAATTCCTGAACACAAATACCGCCAAAAAAGATTAGATCTTTCCCAAATTCATTTTTAAGGAACTCGGGAGTCATATTTTTTGCCAAAGGTTGAAGAGGGTTAAGAATATCCAGGCCAATTTCTATGAAATCAGGAATAATAGGCACTACAGATCCACAGGTATGCCATGCAATTTTTATATCCGGATTTACTTTTCTAAACTCTTCGATCATATATTTCATTCGTGGTTTAAATATCTGCCTCCATTGATCAGGATCCATCAACATGCCATCTTGTCCACCAAAATCATCACCTGCCCAAATCATATCAACACCTCGCTTAATAAATTCTTTACCTATTTCAAGGTGAATATTCATAACCGTATCGAGCAGCTTATAAAAATAAGGTGGCTGAATCATCATATCCATAAAGAATTTTTCTAATCCGGTAAGATACCAGGATGTTTCAAAAATGGCTGTTTCCAAATCGGCAATTACCCCATACTCATTTTTATAAGCAGCTATTTTATGTTCGATGTCATTATATCTGCCTTCTGCAAACGGATCGGGGAATTTATAATTTTCAATATCCGCTTCTGACTCTGCATGCTCCAGTGGATATTTATAAAACTCATTATAAAGGCCTTTGGGTTTAAATATCATTCCATATTCATTGGTTATGGTGCCGTCGGCATTATTGATCGTCGGTGTATTTTCTGGAGCAATTGAGGCTGTACCCACGGCATCATTTCCCAAATGTAGCAGTAAATTAGTATGTGAAATACGGGTGGAAAGAAGTGAATCCAGTGGTTCCTCATATGGTAAGCCCAAATATTTCGACATTTTCTCGGCAACTTGTGGTGTAAAAGTAGCAAATACCGGTGGCCTGTCAGGTTCACCTCCGTTAATAGTTGTAATAAATCGTTCTCTTGAGTTCATAAAACAAATAAATTAATTCTAGTGAAAAAACATACTTATAGCCCAAAGAATTCAGATTCTATTTTAGAATAAACTTTTGACTTGCATTTCCTGACCTCCGTTAATGCCTGTGGAATTACTATAAATCTGACAAATTCAACTCCATTCAATTCGATATTTTCAAATTTCCATATCTTTTCATCTCACAACGTAGCGGAGAGATCATATGCCGATTCACTAAAAAAAATCACTGATGTTATATTATCGGTTAACATAAAAATAATTGTTTAAAAAAACATATGGGATAGTAACTATCTTATTAAAATAATATTTCTCTTTTAGTTTGGTTCCTAAAACAATTATTCATTTCTTTCAATTCACGCAAAAATTTCTATATCGAAATATCATCTTAAAACTATCCATAGAATGGATTCAATAACTCTAAAATGAAACCACTTTCCAATAAAAAACTTAAAGTTGGGGTAATAGATTTGGTACACAAAGGCCCCACAAAAAACCTATATGCCAGGGTAATGCATGCGAATCTTGCCAGCATCATGCCTCAGGTTGTGGCGACATGGTGTGAACAGGAAGGCCATGATGTACAATATATATGCTATACCGGATTTGAGGATCTGTCTAAAGAACTGCCCAAAAATACAGATATTATATTTATTGGTGCATTTACCCAATCCGCATTGATGGCATATGCACTAAGTAGTATGTTTCGCGCCCAGGGCTCTGTGACTGTACTCGGAGGGCCACATGCTCGATGCTATCCTGACGATGCTGTTAAATACTTTGATTTTGTAACCGGATTCACTGATAAAGATGTTATTATCGACATACTTAATGATGCGGAACAACATCGACCAATCGGATTACAAATTTCTGCAGAAAAACAACCAACGATCTTACCTGGTGTAAGAGAAAGATGGAAATTTATAGAGACTACATTAAAAAAGGCTCCATATATGAAAATCGTTCCAATGATCGCAAGTATGGGTTGTCCTTATACCTGTTCGTTCTGTATCGACTCTGTCGTTCCATATCAAACAATGGAATATGAACAGATGAAGGAAGATCTACGGCACATTGCGGCATTAAAAAAACCGCCATGGGTTGGTTGGCATGATCCAAATTTCGGGATAAGGTTTAATGAAACTTTAGATGCTATAGAATCAGCAGTGAAGCCTGGCAGTTTAACTTTTGTTGCCGAAAGCAGCCTAGCCGTTCTCACGGAAAAGAATCTGAAACGCATGCAAAATAACAGTTTTGGCGGTTTATTACCTGGTATAGAATCATGGTACGATATGGGCAATAAATCAAAGGCTTCTCGGATAAAGGGGCTTGAAAGGGTAAAGCAGGTAGCTGAGCATTCCAATATGATCATGAGATATATCCCTTATCTTCAGGTTAATTTTGTTTTCGGGCTGGACAGTGATTTTGGATCTGATCCATTTGAGCTAACAAAAAAATTCTTAGATCTCTCACCGGGTTCTTTCCCCGCGTATTCATTATTGAGTGCATTTGGAGAAGCAGCTCCATTGAATCTGCAATACCAGGAAGAAGATCGTGTACTCCCCTTTCCATTCCATTTCCTTAACAATCACCTGGCTATGAATGTAAAACCTAAGAATTACGATTGGGTAACGTATTATAATCATCTCATAGATATTACAGAATACTCTTTTTCCTGGAAGGCTATTTTCAAGAGGGTAATGGCTAATTCGAGGGGTATTACAAAAGGGTTGAATTTTGTAAGAGCTATTTCACACGAAGGATCTGGTAGAATTAAATTCTTCAAAACGATTCGTAATAATCTGAAAAATGATCCTTCTTTCAGGGATTATTTTGAAGGAAAAACTACTCAATTGCCACAATTTTATCTTGATATTATTAAAGAAGACCTGGGCCATATGTGGAAATGGTTACCGGAAGGCGCTTTATACCATGATCATAAGGCATATTTAAAGAAACATGAGTCTTCTCAGAAACTAAGGAGGGTGAGCTCATGATCATGTCATTTCCAATATTAGTCTAAATACCGATTAGCATTGGGGGACACAATGGTATTCTTCTATCCGTAAGTTTTATAAATTCTGAACTAAGTGTTTTGAATGATATTTAGTTTATTGAATGACAACTCATTTTTTAATTACAGATACTATTTTGGTTCGCGGTTCAAGGTTTCTGGTTATGAACAACAATTTAGCCGGTATCTGAGATTCTTTCCTTCGGAAGACAAATTTGCCACCGAAATACGCACCGCAAAATAATAATGAAGGAGACTTGATTTTTAAAATTGAAATTATTTCAATTATCAAATGAATCAGAGGCGATTGTATTATCTTTGAGGTTTGATGGAATAGATCAGTTTTTTTTTATCAGCAGCGTTATTTTTAAATGAATCAACCCGGCGAGGAACGGATATTAGTAATCCAACTTAAAGATGGTAATCAGGCATCGTATAAGGCGCTGTATTCAAGATATGCTCCAAAATTATTTGCATTTTCCAGGAAATACCTCCAATCCCGGGAAGACGCCGAAGAGATCGTTCAAGAAGTTTTTTTAAGGATTTGGGAAAAGAAAGACAATATTGATGAAAATCAATCCTTTTCTTCCTATGTGATTCAGGCCGCAAAACATCGCATTTTCAATGGATTCCGAAAAAATATAAACAAGCAAGCCTACATGGATTTTTTAATGTATGCAGATAGAGCTTCCATAAACTTCACAGAATTAGATGTTGATTATAATGAAATAAAACAAAAGGCCGAACATGCCATTGGTGCTATGCCTCCAAAACGACAGGAAATATTTCGCTTAAGTCGTGAAATGGGGCTCAAGAATAAAGAGATTGCTGAAAAGCTTCAAATTTCCATAAAAACAGTAGAAAACCAAATGGGACAGGCATTGAAGTATTTGAGGGAAGAATTGAGTGAATACCGGATGCTGATATTTTTGTTTCTAATCTCTCAAATTTAAATAGATTGAAGGAAAAAGATTGATAAGAGATTGAAGGGAAAAGATTTATGTAAAGAGATTGAGGAAGGAATGGTAGAATGCGAAAATGGTAGAATGGTAGAATGTATAAAAAACAAAAAAAGCAATAAGATCACCCGAAATGAACTATGTAAAACGTGTCCTCATTTAAGCATTTAAGCATTAATTAACGATCTAAATAGGGGTAAAATACATATGGTGT
>DAOVVI010000570.1 GCA_030637245.1 Cyclobacteriaceae bacterium | reverse complement strand
GAACCAAATGTCTGTACAATATCCATCGAATTTTTCGGGCTTGCCATTTCTGAAATAAGTATCATCAAAATAATCATTATTCCAATAATCCGGCGTTTGCCCTACTCCTCCTCCCCCATGGATCACTGTCTCCTCAAATCCACGATCTTGTGGTCGGTAAGGATAATTATCCCCCAAATGCCATTTGCCAAACATCCCTGTCCGGTAGCCGTTTTCCTTGAGGATATCAGCAATAGTCACCTCTCCCTGCCTTAAAAAATTGCGCCCGATAATCGTATGCCACACGCCTACTTCATTGCAATTTCTGCCGGTCATCAGACCCGATCTGGTTGGCGCACAGGTAGTCCCCACATGGAAATCCGTCAATCGAACACTTTGCGAATATAGTTTGTCCATTTCCGGTGTTTTAATCCATGGATTTCCATGACATGCCAGATCTCCATAGCCCTGGTCATCTGTCATGATCAGAATGATTTTTGGTTTTTCAGGCTGCCGTGAACAATTGAAAAACACCGACAACGCCAGAAAGAGAATAAATAATTTGCTTTTCATTTTTAATCAATTTGTAATAATTCCAAGGCAATGTCTGTCAGCATCTCATGTCTTCCTTCAAAAAGAATTAATGAGATGTTTTTAAAATTTCGCTCATAGATGACATTCCTGTCCCCAATTTTTTTATCGGTTAATGTTGGGTACATACGCATACTCACCAATTTCAATATTTCATTTTCTGAAATGAGTTGATCATCTGAGGCTCCATTGTCTTTTATAACCTTATTGTAAAAATTCAGTGATTGGGATACCGGGACTGATCCTTCATATCCATCATGAATACCTGCATAAATTGTCAGCCGGCTACCTTTTCTTTTATCCATTGGAGCAACCATAAAAAGCGGCGATCTATTCCGGGCTTCTTCTACATTCAAAACAGAATCTATAGATCCTGTCGCAGTGAGAATATGTCCTGCATATTTATTCTTTCTGCCTAATGATTGATAATACCATGCCGCCAAATCTGAAATAGGAACCCATGCTGAAAAAGACAAAACAGGATAATTGGAATTCATATAGGATAAGAGTGTAGCCATGCCGCCACCGCTGACTCCAATTACATGGATATTTTGCATATCCACATTACAGTTATTCAAAGCAAAACTTATGGCCTGGTCAATATCATCGATGACATATTTACTACCACAGGATTTTGGCGTATTGTTCATCCCTCTGAAATCGGGATGAATATAATTCCAATCTCTTTCAAGTATTTGCTGAACTAATGGATCTTCCTGCGTATAATCACCGCTCCAGGTATGCAGACTGATAATTAATGGTTGCGGATTTGACTTTTTAGTTTTATAAAAATATGCTTTTTGCAATACTTCATCCAAAGGAGATTTGATCTCTACTTCACTGAATTCAATGGGCCAACTTTTAGCCTGTTCATCGTCCCATGGAATTTTCTCATTACTATCTAAAAACCTTGAAACTGCATTCGCAATGATCATACTCCCGTCAGCATTCAAATGGACT
>DAOVVI010000241.1 GCA_030637245.1 Cyclobacteriaceae bacterium | reverse complement strand
TTGGTTAGCAAAAAATCTTGAATTTAGCAAATCATCAAAAATATTAATGGGAATAAAGGTATAAAAAATGGTATAAGTATATGAATATTTTATGGAAAAAATGAAGATCGGCAACAGATCCTTGGAAATTAGAATGGAAATATTTGGAGAGATAATTTTTGAAATTAAAAACCGGAGCAATGTACTCCGGTTTGAGGTTAATCGATTCTTACTTATTAGCCACTAAGGTTACATCCAACGTAAAATCATCGTAGATCATTGTGTCTCCAAGATTCTCAAAGAATGATCCTGATCCATATTTCACATCAAATTCTGTTCTATCAATTGAGATGGCCGCTGAAATTGTTGCTTTTGACTCATTTAGACTCACTTCAATTGGAAATTCTATGGATTTTGTAATTTCTTTGATCGTAATATCACCCTTCACGTGATATTTATTTCCAGCTTCATGTTTTACTTTATTAATCACAAAAGTAGTTTTCGGAAATTTTTCTACACCAAAGAAATCATCTGATTTCAAGTGACCGACCAATTTTTTGTTGTATTCAGCATCTTTCAAATCAGTGTTGGTGATTGATTTCATGTCAATTTCAAAAGTTCCCCCTCTCAAGTGTTCTCCAACAAATTCAAGATCACCATGAGCAATGTTAATATTACCGATATGCTCGCCCGTAACTTTTTTACCTAACCAAACCACATTGCTCTCATCAACATTTACGCTTAATGTCGATTTCTTATCCTTTCCTGTAAATGCGCTAAATCCAATAGCTACTACTGATAACGCGATTAATAATATTTGCTTTTTCATGTTTGTTTTTAGAATAATTGATTAATAAATTTTTGGAATTTCAATAAGTAATAAGGTAGAATCCTTAAGGATTTTGATGGATATTTCGTTTAGTTCGAAGAATCCAACTGCATCCCTGCGATTTAATTTTGTGTTGTTTATTTCTGCTTCGCCACTGATTAAAAAGGCATACATTCCATTGTCCTTAAATTTGAGTTTGTGACTCATGGAAGTGCCTTCCTTTAGTTTACCCAGGGAAAGCTCTGCGTCCTGGTTTATCCAGAGTGCTTTTTCTTCATCCGGTGATACCACAGTGATCAGTTTATTGCCCTTCAATATTTCCGTGAAGTCTTTTTGATCGTACCTTGGAGTAATATTTTTCTCCTTGGGTAAAATCCATATCTGCAGGAAGTTTACATCTTTATTTTTAGAATAATTGTATTCAGAATGGTTAATTCCAGAGCCTGCGGACATGATTTGAACCTCACCTGTTTTAATTTCCTGCTCTTTTCCGGTACTGTCTTTATGAGCAAGCGATCCGGAAATTGGTATGGAAATGATTTCCATATTGTCATGAGGATGTGTTCCAAAGCCCATACCTGGCTTTACAATGTCATCATTGAGCACTCTCAAAGCGCCAAAATTTAACCTGTCAGGATTATAGTATCCTGCAAAGCTGAAAGTATGCCTTGAAATTAGCCATCCGTGATTTACAATTCCCCTGGTGTCTGCACCATGAAAATCCTGGCTTTTTGATGTATTGTTCATTTCTCTTTCCTTTCTGTTTTGCTTCTCTAAATGCGAATTCAATAGTTTTTATAAAGTTGTTTAATTATCACGCAACTTGTCCAGTAAATTGTTAAGCGTTCCTGCTTCCTCTTCATTTAGGCCGGTCAAAGCACTTTTAAGTTCTTCAACTCTTGGATTCATTTGTTCCAACAATTCCGAACCTTTTTCAGTAATTGTTATTTCAACCTGTCTTCTGTCGTTCGGACATTGGACTCTTTTGGTTAATCCGGCATTTTCAAGTTTGTCAATCAACCGGGAGGCATTTGATTCTTTGTCCAGCATTCTTTCCCTGATCAGGATCAAACTTGAAGGATTGGGAAATTGTCCTTTTAAAATCCTCAATACATTAAATTGTTGAGATGAGATTTCGAATGGTCTTAAGGCCATAGAATGCAATGCACTAAGCCAGTTGGCTGTAAACTGCAGATTGACAGCAAGTTTGTGATATTCACTTTGAAAACTTTTCTGTTTGATTTCTTCTTCGAGTCTCATATCGGTAATAATTAATTGTATATACAACAAATGTATATACAATGTTTCAAAAAAACTAAATTTTTTTTTCATGGTGTTACTTTTATCTTGCTAATGCCATTATGAGGATAACAATTAATCATAAAGTCATCGAGACTAATAGACACATAAGTCAGGAGGAGATCCTAAAAGAATTTGAAGCGGTCAGGAAAGCTGCAAAGGATCCTGCTCAGTTTCAGATATTGTATGATCGATATTTTACAATGATTTTCAGTTTTATATTCAGGAAAATTGACGATGAGGATAGTACAGCGGATTTGACTTCTCAGACTTTTTTAAAGGCTTTGAGAAACATTAAAAAGTATAAATATAAAGGTGTTCCATTTTCAGCATGGTTATATAGAATTGCATCAAATGAAGTAAATAAATATTATCGGCAGTCCAATAAAAAACTCGTATTCAGTTTTGATGAGCAAGAGTTTGAGAATCTGATAGAACAAAATATAGAGGAAGAAAAAGAACTGGATATTGATTACATTATTCGACAAATGCATGCATTGAATGAGTCTGATATCGAAGTATTGGAGTTGAGGTTTTTTGAAAGCAAGAGTTTTGCAGAGATGGCCTTTATCCTGGAAATCAGTGAAGCAAATGCTAAGATGAGAACTTACAGGGCTATTGAGAAATTGAGAAAATTATTAAAAAAGAGGGAGGGATGACCAAATTCGATATACGATTACGCAGAAAGCGGTTTACGCAAGGTAGGATTGAAAGACATAAAAACTTTCAAAATCTCATGGGAAATTATGATAGATCTAGTAGAAAAAAGACCCGTGGAGTGATGGTATTGGTGATCCTATTGATATTGATAATAGCAATTTTACTGGCATTTTTTGGTACAATTGAAGAGAAAAAGCAGGAATCACCAAAAGAGCAGGTGGGTTTTAATACAATATTTGAACATAGTGAAAATATAGAAAATAAAACGGTTTATATACTAAAAAAATAAAACAGGGGCCCCGATTCTGTAATTATCGTTTAACTTAAATTTTAAAATCATGGAATTAAAGAAGAATCCAAAATTGGATTATCGGAAGAAGTCTGCCCTGTTTTTCAACGTCGGGCTGGTATTGAGTTTGCTAATGGTGATTTCTGCCTTTGAGTGGAAGTTTGTTGAAAGTATCTCTGTTGTGGCTTTTGGAAAAAGTCTTCCGGGCGATGAAATTATCACTATTCCAATAACGGAACATAAGCCTCCTCTCAAACCTCCACTTAAACAAATAATGGTAATAGATATAGTTGATGATGATATTGAGATAGAAAAAATCGATGTGGATTTTGACGCAATTGAAGTGGATGTAATTGAAGACGTGATCAGTAGTTTTGATGACATGAAAGAAGAGGATGTCGATGTTGTTCATGACATCGTAGAATCAATGCCTTCCTTTGAAGGCGGAATTAGCGAATTTTATAAATTTGTTGGGAAAAACCTGAAATATCCTGCACAAGCCAGAAGAATGGGGATTGAAGGAAAAGTGTTTGTACATTTTGTGGTCGATAAAGATGGTAGTTTGAGTGATATCAAAGTTGTGAGAGGTATTGGGGCCGGTTGTGATGCGGAAGTACTTCGCATCATTCATAAGTCCCCGAAATGGAATCCTGGAAAACAGAGAGGGCGACCGGTAAGAGTACGCATGATGTTGCCCATCACATTTAAATTACAATAATGAAAGGGTTGTTAATAGCAACCCTTTTTTGTTTCCGTCAGGTTATTCAACTTTTTCATGGTATTTCAATCATAGCGTATGTTTTCATGAGATTTAGTAATTATATTTATTGTTTATGTTTTAATTTCATTTTTTATTTATAAAAATAACTACAAACCGCTTTTTCTGATTAGAATAGCATACAGATGTCAAACAGTAATTCAGTTTCCGAGAGATTTTTAGATCGTATAAAATCTGATTCTACCAGGAGTATATTTGCCTTTTTTACTATTCTTTTCATTATAACCTCAACTTTATTTTTTCTGATTCTGGAACATAGCCAGCTTAATAAAAGTGAAAAATTAATCGAGCGGTCAGCGTTTAGATCAGAAATTTCGGAGTTAAAGAACCGCATTGGAACTGAAGCACAAAATTCGATTAAAAGTTGTTTGCTTTTTAGTGTTTCAAATAAAGAATTTGATCGATTTCAGACAATATACTCACTAAAATCCACTAAAGATCTGTATGACGATTTTATTAAAATAACTGCAGAATATAGTAATAATGACCTGGCTGCTGATTTTCAATCTTTGAATCAATTGCTGATAGAATTTGATCAGCAAATAGCTGAGTCAATTAACAAGGATGGACGGTTAATAGAAATTTTAAATAAAACCCGGCAAAGTTCAGATAGCACCGGAGGAGATTTTTTATTTGAGGAGGCTGCTATAGGTATAGAAGTGTTGGAAGCTAAGACTCTGGAACATATCTATGAAAATATTCAAAATCAACTTTTTATAATTGATAATCATATATCTGGCC
>DAOVVI010000503.1 GCA_030637245.1 Cyclobacteriaceae bacterium | reverse complement strand
GATACTGTTTTACTACTGCACCAGGTATTTTCCGTTTGCCTACCAAATGCTCCGGATCAGACTCATATAAGCTGGCCAGATATTCAGATTCAAAAAATACCTTCATCTATATATACGGTTTACTTATAAAAAGTTCACTAATGTAGTGAATTAATACTACTTTCAAAACCTTCTAAAATTTGCTGTGGAAAATTATTATACGAACTATTTAAAACCAAAAAAGACCAATTGCGGCCTAGTTTGTGCGCACGAGAGGAGTCGAACCTCCACGCCCGTGAGAGCACCAGCCCCTCAAGCTGGCGTGTCTACCAATTTCACCACGTGCGCATTAATTAGTCTAAACGGGCTACAAAGGTAATCCCCTTTTTCCCCTTATGCAAACATCAATAATCTCCCTGAAATAGTTTTTGCCTCAAGCAAATCTTAGCTAATTTTATTTTAAGGTGACCTAAGATTTTTTGCCCTAAATACCTAATAATCTTACACAGTTATGATTTTTATTGCCAACTCATCCTTTCTAATTACATATTTTTCAATATTAGTCCTCCAATTTGTATATTTTTATATAAAAGATTCCAAATACGAATTTTTTGAATTTAAAATTTTTTGAAATGACCCGACTTTTATCCATTTTATTTTTTGCAATATCAATTGTTCATACAAGTTTTTCACAGGAGGTTGACCTGAAACGAGGACTGGTCTCTTATTACCCTTTCGATGAAAATACCAATGATGTAGTAGGTAAAAACCACGGTAAAAATAACGGCGCCTCTCTCGAAGATGGAAGATGCGGTGATATGGCGTACAGTTTCAACGGCTACCTCGATTATATAGATTTTGGAAACGATCGATCATTAAATGGAAACTGGAATGGTCTGAGCTTATCGGTTTGGGTGAGGCCGGATGAAATATCTGAACTGCAATTGGCAACGATCATGGCTAAATGGGCATTTAATACAGAAAAGGATCACTTCGGATTGTGGCTGAACAGCAGCTATAAAGTGATTATGGCAGTAAGTTCTCCCGGAACAATGGAAAATGGGGTATTTAGCAAGTCGTCTCTTTCTTATGATAACTGGCATCATATTGTTGCTACCTGGCGAAGAAATGGAGAAATAAGGATTTATATTGATGGAAAGTTTGACAAAATAGGCAAGCAAACAGGTAAATATATCAACGTCAGATCGCCGTTATCCTTAAAATTTGGCAGGCAGGTAAATGGACGTAGCCGCCCCTATAAAGGTTGGCTGGATGAAGTTCGAATTTATAAAAGAGCATTGTATGACAAAGAAGTGGCAGTACTCTACCAGCAAGGCAAGGCTGTTTGCGAAAAAGTATATGTAAAAGGCAGAGTCTTAAATAAAAAAACAAGGGAGCCAGTACAGGCTGATGTTGTGTTTGAAAACATGAAGGACGGAAGCATTTATAATAAAGTAAAGACAAGCGGACCGGAGGCAGAATACGAATTGATCCTTCCATTGGGAAGTAAATTTGGATTCTATGCAGACACAGAAGATTACCTGGCAGAAAATCAAAATATAAGTACTGAAAACAGGGTGTTGAATGAGGTAATTGAGCGCGATCTATATGTGGTACCGCTGGAGGTAGGCCAATCCATAAGGCTCAATAACATTTTCTTTGATTCTTCCTTAGCTACCCTCAGGGAAGAATCATTTCATGAATTGGATCGGATATTACCATATTTTGAAAAATTTCCGAATCTCAAAATTGAGCTTTCGGGACACACAGATGCCGTGGGCTCAGATGCAGCAAATCAAAAGCTATCAGAAGCCCGGGCAAGCTCCGTTCGGGATTATCTGATTAAAAATGGAGTGATGATAGATAAAATTGAAGCCGTTGGTTATGGTGAATCTGAACCTGTCGCCACTAATGACACTGATGAGGGCAGACAATTAAACCGAAGAGTAGAATTTAAGGTGCTCGAAAAGTAAAATTTGGATTTTTTATCAAACAATTTCTAAATTGGTTTTTAATTGTCTGTAATTAAAACCAATTCTATCTGCTATGAAAAATTTATTATTTTCAATTTCAATTTTATTCCTCTTTAGCCTAACCGTATTTGCACAGGATTCTAAAAAAGAAGCCAAAAACAAGAAAAAGCAAGAGCAATATGAAAAGATACTGGAACTCGTTAAATCAGAAAAATATGAGTTTACAGGCCGGAAAGCCAACCCTCAGCAAGGACGTCAAATTGATCTGACGACCAGGCATAATTTTTTACGAATCAACGGGGAAAATGCCATGGCAGAAATGCCTTATTTTGGCCGGGCATTTAGTGGGGGATATTCCAGCAGTGACGGGGGTATAAAATTTGATGGCCCAATGGAGAACTATGATGTGCAGCAAAACGATAAAAAAAGACGGATTATGGTCAAATTTAAGGTGAAAGAAACTGATGATTCCTATAATTGTACACTTTCAATATCAAGTATGGAAAGCGCATCATTGTCTATTTCCAGCAATAAAAAGCAAGGGATAAGCTATACCGGGATTATTCAGGAATTTCCAGATGAGCAATGATTT
>DAOVVI010000075.1 GCA_030637245.1 Cyclobacteriaceae bacterium | reverse complement strand
TTCTCTGCGGCTGATTTCAATAAGGCACCAAATGCTCCCATTTTTTCAATTTGAGCAGATTCAGATGAAATTACCTCTTTCCAAATCACATTACCTGTTGTTGATTCCAATTTGTAATTATTAAAAAGCGTAACGATCAGAAGCTCATTATTCCCCAATTCAGTTGCCGCGATAATTCTTCCGAATTTCTCATTCATTTTCCATGAAATACTACCATCAGACATTTTCACCGAGACCATTATTGGCTCATCACTAAATGATTTACCGGCTACTAAAAGTGCATCTGAATTGTATAACAGAAAATAATCCTCAATCGACCTGATACCTGCTTGCTCAGAATCAAAAACCAAATCGCCTGTCAACTGGTCGATCAAAAGAATATCATCACCCTTAGTTACTGTAAAAAAAGGGCTGTTAGGCAGCTCCTGATAAGCATTACGATTCAATCCAGCCAATTCAGGCTTGCTCCATATTGGTGATCCAGTCTCCGTATTGATTCCCGAAAGGTGATTTCCCGAACTAATGATAAGATTTCCAAGAGATGTTACTTCCTGCCAATAGATATCTGCAGAAAGTTCATTTTGCCATTTTACTTCTACCTGGGCAAAAAGAGATAGATTTATCAATGATACCATTACCACTGTGGCATAGTACCTTTTAAAATTAAAAAGTTTTTTCATGATAGGTTTAAAATATTTATTCAAAAATAGTCTAAACCATATGTTACTTTTGATTAACAAAAGAACATAAACTTCTTATGTAAGTATTAAGAACTATCTTAATTCTTCTTTGCCGTCTGTATATTTAGCAAACCTGCCCTTGTCTCTGGGAAGAACATATTCCTCCTCAGAAGAGTCTCACTTATGGACTCTGAGATTCGACCAAGTAGATATCGTCCACTACTTTTCTCCGAGTTTTCTACGAAAAACTCTGAAGGATTGGCAGCCGGAGATTATACCCTGGAGGTATGTAAAAGGCTGGCTGGGAATAGCAACCTGTTCACACGGGTATTTACCAAAACCTTGAGTGTTAACTAAAACTGTAATGTATGCGACGGGTAAAAGCCCTTACGGCTAAAGAAGAAAAGGCCTACCCAAGGCGGGTTGTTCTTTTGTGTGTGTGTATGGTTTTTAATTTGTAGAATTAAAACAGAATCACCGGATTGCAATTCTTGGTTGATATGAGGGTTTAGAAAAATTCTGTACCCAGCGGGGATTGCATTAAAACTGTTTGGAGGAAGACTTAATGAAAGGCGAAAAGCATTGGAAATGCTTCAGGAGGATTTTGACAAATACCTCGATGTGAATCAGAATGCCATTTCGCGTATTGAAAATGGATCAGGTGGTGGTATTTCAATACTATTGAAGCTATTAAACTACTACAGCAACTTTTTCATCGTTGAACATATTCTATCTACAAAATTTGAAGCTGTACAAATCTCCGATACCATAGGACCCATGGAAAGCGTAGCCATCGAGCGTCTCAAACTCTGGCAAAAGGATTTCAATGGTGAGATCGCCCAGATTATTCATTTGCTGGAGGTGAAATAAAGATTTAACATTTAGAAACATTAGCCATGGAGTTTAATCACCACGATACCAGGCTAATGGTGATAATTATTAGTTTTAGCTCCATTTTTAGCTTTGAAAGGAGACTTTTTAATATCTGAAACCTCGTTAACTGAGCTCTGCAAATAATGCGGGAGTGGTTTGGAGTGATCTATGCTATGTAGGTAGCCAGACTGCGGTATCTGTACCCAGATAGAATCGGGAAACATACTGAGGATGTTAGGTCTTAAGAGGTATCATTACAATCTTATAATATATAATTCACAAATATTTCCTCATTCATTTCTCAATGAATTGACAGGATTTGCATGAGCTGCCCTTAGAGCCTGAGTAATTACAATGGATAAGGCAAAAGCCAATGCAAATAATCCTGTCAGGGGGAAAATCCAAAATTGAATATCAATTCGTACAGGATATCTTTCCAGATATAATTTGAGTAGCCACCAGGCTAGGGGAGCTGAGACCGTGAAGGCAATAATTACCAGCCTTGAAAAGTCTTTCGATATTAAGGTGATAATACTTAGCACGGTAGCACCCATAACTTTGCGAATGCCTATTTCTTTGGTTCGTTGTTCTGCTGTAAATGCTGCCAGACCAAACAGGCCCAATCCTGTAATCAGGATGGTTAGGGTTGCAAACATGCTTGAAAGACTACTTGTCATGTTTATTGTTGAAAATTTTTCCTGAAATTCCACGTCAACGAATACATAATCAAACGGATAAGCTGAATTATATTTTTTAAAAACATCTTCGATTATTTTAATCGCTGCTTGCACATCATTCGTTTTTCGAATGCGAATGGTCATCACGCCATTCCAATCATCCAGGATCATAAACATTGGCTTTATTTCCTGATAGGGCGATCCCATTAACACATCATCAACGATGCCAATCAGCGTTCTTTTTTTCTCCCAAAGGTCCAATTCCGTTCCAATCGGATCGTTGAGTTGCATCAACTCCATCGCTGCTTTATTCACGATAATCGCACTAGAATCACTCACAAAATCTTCCGAGAAATCTCTGCCTTCCAGCACTTTAATTCCCATGGTTTTTGTATAATCATACGCACAGGTTATTGTTGTAAATATTACTCGCTGTTCTTCAGGCTTTCCGGGCCAACCCAAAAAATTATTTGAATTAATTCTGGTAATTGGGCTATTTGAAATTGTTGTAGCTTCAACTATACCAGTTTGAAGTAGTTCATTTTTAATCACCTGATAATTTTGGTCCAATTCATCATTTAATTCCACAGAAATTAAATTTGTCTGATCATAACCCAATTGCCTGTTCTTGACCAATTGTATTTGTTCGTAAATAACAATTGTGCCAACGATTAATAGTATGGAAAAACCAAACTGTAAGGTGACCAATATTTTTCGAGGTAGGTTAGCATTGCGCCCTACCTGAATTTTACCTTTCAAAACTTTTACAGGTTGGAAAGAGGAGAGGTAAAAGGCCGGATAACTGCCCGAAATTAAACCAATCACCAAGATCATAGCCACTGAAAACCACCAAAAATCCACTGACTTATAATCGATAAATAACTCTTTTTCAATAAGGTTATTGTAAAATGGCAGCAATAATTGAGCAAGGAAAACCGATATGATAAATGCGATTAGTGAAATAACCATGGATTCCGCAATAAACTGCACCACCAAATTGAATCGGTTTGACCCAACACTTTTGCGTATTCCTACCTCCCGGGCTCGCCGTTCAGACCTGGCGGTAGAAAGGTTTATAAAATTGATGCAGGCGATTATTATTATAAAAACAGCTATCAGGCCAAACAACTGAACAAAATCACTCATGCCCCCTTTTTCTTTTCCATTATCAAAATTGGAGTATAATCGCCATCGAAGCATCGGGTATAAAAACAATTCAGATTTTATTTCTTCTTCTCCATGATCAAAAAGCATCGTTTTAATGCTATTATCTACATCCGCTTTACTGGCGGCATCACTCAATTCTACAAATACTTGAAAAGAATAATTACCCCAATTGTCTTCGTTTTCTATTACCCAAGGATTTACTTGCCTCCTGTATTTCCACGGCAATAAGAAATCAATTTCGAATGAAGAATTTTTTGGAATGTCTTTCAATATTCCGGTAACCTGCAAATCTCCTTTGTCATCAACACGAATAATTTTATTAATCGGATCGTCGTCACCAAAAAATGCTTTGGCAGTGGATTCTGTGATCACAATCGATGTTGGCTCATCAAGCACAGTGGCCGCATCTCCATAGATTAATGGAAATTCGAACATTTCAAGAAACTCCTCACTTACCCAAAACCCATTCATCTTCAATTTTTTCTCGCCAACCGTCAGGAGATGATCGCCTCCCCAGTCCGCGACTACCGTGTTTTTAATATTGCTATCCGCAGTTTTGAGTGCTTCGTAGGAGGGTAAAGGAACAGATCGCCAAGAATTAATTTTGTTATCAAATTCAGAATTAACCCAGACCTGATACAAACGATCGGACTTAGGAATGAATTTATCAAAAGATATTTCATCGTTAACCCAGAGTAGAATAAGAATACTGCACGAAATACCGATGGATAAACCTGAGATATTTATAAATGTGAAAAATTTGTTTTTTGTGAAATTTCGTATCGCAGTGATTAGGTAGTTCCTGAGCATGGCTATTTTATATAGGTCGGTTATAAATGAATAATTTCTAGAGTTTATATATTTTAAAATGATTCAATTCATTGTTCATTACATCTTTAATATATGGGGCGAAATATCATGATGATATCCAATAATTAGATTTCGCAGGAAGCCTGATTTCAAATCACATTATTATCAGAATTAATTCAAACAATTTTGTGCTTCATTTTAAAGACTATAAACAGAATCACGGGTTGCAAATTATTCTAGAAAAGAATCTCAATTTCACACCTTTTAATTATCACAAATAGTTCCTACTCATTTCTCAACGAATGTGCCGGATTTGTATGAGCAGCCTTAAGTGCCTGGGTAACTACTATTGATAAGGCAAAAGCTAAGGCAAACAAGCCAGTAAATGGGAATATCCAAAATTGAATATCAATTCGTATTGGATATCGATCGAGATACATATTGAGCAGCCACCAGCCTATTGGAGCCGCTAGCAGAAAAGCTAACATGACCAACCGGGTAAAATCCATTGAGATCAGTTTGATGATACTCAGAACCGTGGCACCCATCACTTTGCGTACACCGATCTCTTTAGTGCGTTGCTCTGTAGTGTATGCTGCTAAGCCAAATAATCCCAAACCAGTAATCATAATGGTTAATGTGGCAAACAGGCTAGCCAATTTACTGCTCAAATTTATAGTTGAAAATTTTTTCTGAAATGCAACATCCGTAAACGTATATTCAAAAGGATAGGTTGAATTGTATTTATTAAACACCTTGCCAATTGTTTTTAAGGTCAGCTGCAAGTCCTTAGTTTCTTTTATACGAATACTCATTACGCCATACGAATCTCCCAGGAGCATAAACATAGGCCTTACGTCATGGTAGGGCGATTCCATCAGTACATCATCTGTTATGCCAATTATTGTTCGTTTTGTCCATCCAAGATCCAACTCCGCTCCAATAGGATCATCAAGTTGCATTAAATCCAACCCAGCTTTGTTTACAATGATTGCCGTAGAATCGCTTACGAAATCCTCAGAAAAATCTCTCCCATCCAACATTTGTATTCCCATCGTTTTGGTATAATCGTATCGGCACCTAATGTTTGCAAAAGCAACCTCTGAATCTTCAGGCTTTCCAGGCCAACTCAAAAATTGATTATTCATGACTTTGGTAATCGGACAATCTGAAATGGTTGTAGCTTCAACTATGCCCGATTGAAGGAGTTCATTTTTAAGCACCTGGTAATTTTTACTTAACTCATCATTTAATTCTACAGAAATTAAATTTGCCTGATCGTATCCCAAATGCCTGTTCTTGACCAGTTGAATTTGTTGGTAAATCACAATCGTACCGATAATTAACAGGATGGAAAAGCCAAACTGTAAGGTGACCAATATTTTTCTTGGCAAATTGGCATTACGGCCTACCTGAATTTTGCCTTTTAACACTTTAATTGGCTTGAAAGCCGATAGATAAAAAGCAGGATAGCTGCCCGATACTAATCCGGCGACACCAATCATAGCAATCGAAAATGACCAAAATATCCATGACCGGTAATCGATAAATAATTCCTTCTCGACTAAATTGTTATAAAATGGAAGCGCAAGTTCAGCAATAAAAACGGCTAGTATATAGGCTAAAAATGAAATGATCATCGACTCGGCAATAAATTGCATCACCAGGTTAAAGCGGTTCGATCCAACACTTTTCCGAATACCAACCTCTTTCGCACGTTTTTCGGATCGGGCAGTAGAGAGATTAATAAAATTGATGCACGCAATGACAATGATAAAAACTGCGATCAGGCTAAACAATTGAACAAAATCACTCAACCCGCCTTTTTCTACGCCATTGTCAAACCTTGAATGCAACCTCCATCGATCCATAGGATACAAAAACAATTCAGGACTCATATCTTCCATTCCGTGGTCAACCAGTACATTTTTAATGCTTAGATCTACATCTGATTTATTGCTTCCATCATTCAATTCTACATAAGCCGGGAACATGTAACCTCTCCATAGGTCTTCATTGTCGACAATCCATGATTCCATTTTTCTTTTGTACTTCCAGGGAAGTAAAAAGTCAAACTCGAATGTTGAATTCTTTGGGATATCTTCTAGTATACCGACTATTTTTAACTCTCCCTGATCATCAACCCGGATCATTTTATTTGTTGGATCTTCGTCTCCAAAAAAAGCTTTGGCAGTAGATTCTGTAATCACAATGGAAGTGGGATCAGTGAGCACTGTAGTGGCATCTCCATATATCAGCGGAAACTCAAACATGGTAAGAAATGCCTCACTCACACTCATGCCATTCATGATCAATTTCTTTTCTCCCACGGTAAGTAAGTGTTCTGCACCCCGATCCGTAATGGCTGTATTTTTGATGTTGCTATCCTCGGTTTTTAGAGCTGCGTGTGTGGGTAAAGGCAAGGATGGCCAGGTATGTATTGTGTTATTAAAATCTGTGTTGACCCAGACCTGGTACAGCCGATCTGCTTTAGGATGGAATTTATCAAAAGACAATTCGTTAGAAACCCATAGGAGAATTAGAATACTACAGGCAATACCGATGGATAAACCAAAGATATTGATGAAGGTGAAAAATTTGTTTTTTGTGAAATTTCTAAGTGCCGTGACAATGTAGTTTCGAACCATAGTATTATCAAATAATTTATCAGGCTTCGTCCTGGTGGATAAATAAGTAATTTTTTGTAAGTAGGATCACACTCTAATAGACGACTTGCACCTAATTTCATTACAATGCTTATATAAAATGCCAAATCTCAGAATAAAAGGTGTTCGTCATCGATTGATGGCAAATATTCCACCAACCCATCAAAGCATATGGATCAAGAAACGCCAATAGTTTTGATGCCTGTGGCGGCAATAGCCAGGCTGTCATGATATTCGCCAGATCTGCCCTCTTCCTCACGGCAGCTCTTTAGTCTTGAAAGCCACTTTGTCTCATTTCACT
>DAOVVI010000470.1 GCA_030637245.1 Cyclobacteriaceae bacterium | reverse complement strand
ATAATTTGAGAATTATGGAATAAGTAACACTTCATGAGTTTTTTTCATCAGGAAGATTTGGAGTTGTTTTTTCAAGAAGCATGGAGATCTAGCGGACGCTCTGTTTCATGCTTGGTCGTAGGTTCACTTCGTTTTACCTACGGCCATTAGAAAAATTGGGTTACATGTTGGAGACAACTTCAGGGTGTAGAAAAATTATATTCCGGAGGGGCTGAAACCGGAGATTCCTATCCAATATGCCCGCTCACAGCCATTTGGTTTCATACTATATCAGGCTGCATTGATATTAATATTAATCCCGTGATTTAAGATTTCATTTACAACAGGATTGTTTCGGTTGAAATCTTGATAATCAAACGGATGAGGCTCAATTCTTAAATCAATTTTACGTCTAAGTTTCATCAATTCAACCTGGGTATCGAAAATATCATTTACATGTTTCAAAATGATCGCAATATCAATGTCGCTATCTTCGTGGTTTGTACCTTTTGCATAACTACCAAATAAAATAACGCCTTGTATTTCGAATTTACTTTTTAATGAGTTGATGTATTTTTGCGCAATTTCTATTGCTTGTCCTTTATCCATGAACGTAATTTTTGAATTTTATCGATCCATTCTTTAGTATATTCAGAAGTACATTTTTTGGAAAATGCCTGCTTGTAACTATCATATCTTGCATTAAGATTAAAGGCTGTAATAGTATCTAGATAATCTAACTGTTCTTCTGAAAAACCTAAGCCGGATACACTTGCAAGTTTTGTCAAATCATGCGTGAAAGGCGCGTGGTTTTTTCTATGTACTACAACAGAAGCTTTAATTAGTTTTTCGAGAACAATATGACCTATAAAGAGAGCCCAGTTGTAATCTTTTGACTGGAACATATGCATCATCGTTTCATAGTCCTTATCAGAACTATCAATCCAATGTTTCCTGACTTTTTCAATCTCAATATTATAAGCCATATAATTTTCTTTAACTCAAAGATAAATTATTTATTTGAATCAGGCACTTTATCAATAATACTAATCTTTTGTTTATCAGCTTATTAAAAAATCACACAATGAAGTATCATTAGTATCTTTACAAATTTGTCAATCACATAACAGTAAAGATTAATCAATATCTTAATTTATAAGTAAATTATTCCTTACAATTCTAATTCAATTATTTATAAAAAGGTGAAAACTCAACACGGTAATGATGTTTCCAAACAATGGTAAATAACTGCTTTTAAAAAGCGTCATTTGATATACTGGTTAAAAGGTAAAAGCTCTCTTGATCTATTATAGCCTACTCCCTTTTTATATGTAGAAGATATACTTTTTGTACTCTTATCAATACAGGGAGGCTCTACTTCATGCATTGTCGCAGGTTCACTTCGTTTTACCTACGGCTGGTAGAAAGGATAACAATATGCCTACCTGTCCTAAAACAAAAAAGGTCCAGGTGAGAAACCTGATTCAGTTTTTTGTTTTTCCATGATTGGAATCGTGAGGTGGATAAGGAAGATTACAATGTCTCTTTCAACCACCTGAAAAATTCCCGCTGCCAGACCAGCCCGTTTTGTGCTTGGAGCACCCAGTGATTTTCATTGGGAAAATAAAGCAACCTGCTTTTTATTCCTTTTAACTGTGCAGCCTGAAAAGCTTCAAAGGCCTGGCCGTCAGGAACCCGATAATCTTTCCCTCCCTGGATAATAAGGATTGGTGTATCCCATTTATTCACATAATTAATTGGGTTGAAGTCATTATAGGTCTTCATCGCTGCTTTATTTTTTGTTTCCCAGTAGGCGCCGCCGTTATCCCAGTTCACAAAAAACATCTCCTCAGTAGTGCCATACATGCTTTTCATATTAAAAATTCCATCATGAGAAATAATGGTCTTAAATCGCTTTTCATGGATTCCCGACAGGTAAAACATGGAATATCCCCCAAAGCTGGCTCCCACTGCCCCAAGTCTGTCTTTATCAACATATGTTTCCTTTGCTACATCATCAATAGCTGAGAGATAATCATCCATCGCCTGGCCGCCATAATCTTTGCTGATTGCCTCATTCCATTCTACTCCATGACCGGGCATTCCGCGCCTGTTTGGAGCAACTACAATATAGCCTTGAGCCGCCATTATCTGGAAATTCCAACGAAAAGAATAAAACTGGGATAGGGCTGATTGCGGTCCTCCCTGGCAATAGAGCAAGGTTGGGTATTTTTTAGAAGCATCGAATTCGGGAGGAAAGATCACCCACACTAGCATTTGCTTGTTGTCGGTGGTTTTCACTAACCTTTTTTCAATTTTGCTCAGTTTGATTTTATTATAATGTGCATCATTTACATGGGTGATTTGCGACATGGAACCATCTGACAAGTTGATAGAATACAATTCTGCAGCATGATTCATGTCGGTCCTGGTTACGATCATTTTATCGCCGGATATCCCAACTAATCCTTTGACGTCAAAATCTCCTAGAGTTATTTGCTTCACTACAGGCATCTTTTTGGTTTTGCCTGGATAATCCACCTCAAAAAGCTGTACAGTCCCGTCAACAGGAGCATTAAAATACAGTCCGGATCCATCCTTTTTCCATAGAAACGAATTTACCGTTCCATCCCAATGTTGAGTCAGGTTTTGTCGAATATTGCCTTTTTTGATAAGAAGGTCATTTTTATCTGCTTCATACCCATCTCTTTTCATACTCAACCAGGCCAGAGCTCCATTTGAAGAAAACAATGGATTGGTGTCATAACCCATCATACCTTCGGTGAGATTGGCTGTTTTT
>DAOVVI010000136.1 GCA_030637245.1 Cyclobacteriaceae bacterium | reverse complement strand
TACTCTAAACTAAATTTAAAAACTTATTTTGTCTTATGCTTTTCAAACATAGCATCTGAATATGGGAACCTGATAAATAAGTAACATATGATTATTGTAATTTTAACATTTTTTAACATTTGATGCGTATAGTCTGGCCAGGTATTTGATTTATACAACATCAGAAAGCTTTCCTTTAATATCACTTCCGGAAAATTTATTGATATCGGTGCAGGAATTCCGCCTTTGGCGGACAGGCCCACCTTCGGCGGGCAGGTCCTGATTATTGTCCAGTACGGATTACCACATTATTATTTTATTAATTCTAAAAATGCAAAAAGATGTTAAAATACGCATTGTATCGTAATCACCTCACCAAGGGTGAGAATGATTACTCAGCGATGCCTCAATCGCTGATCAACAAGAAAATTGAGGATATTATTCAGCAGATCACTAAACCAGGTTCGATCCTGAAGCAAACGGAATGTGTTGCAGTCATTCATGATTTCTTCAGGGCCATTTCAGAAAACCTGAATGAGGGGTATGGATTTATTAGCGAGTACATTCGAATTCAGCCAAAAATTGTTGGTGTTTTTGAAGGCATTGAAGATCAGTTTGATGCTCATCGTCATCAGAAGCAATTGAGTGTTACTGCCGCTAATGTACTAAAACAAGCCGTTGAAGGTGTAAAGCTGGAGAAAGTTATTGCAAATATCCGTCAACCTGAGATAAAATCAGTTTATGATCTTAAATCACAGAAGACGGATGGTCAACTTTCACCGGGGCATATGCTCGAGGTTATTGGCAGCAGGTTGAAACTGGATATTGAGCAAGCTGATGAAGGCATTTTCCTGGTTAGTTCAGCTGACGCTTCAGAAACTAAAATTCAGCAGATCCACACGAATTTACCGAGTAGGATATCCGGGATGATTCCGGAAGGTCTTGCATCCGGATCATATAGGCTGGAGGTTAGAAACAGACCAGGAAATAAAAAGAACATTACCATTGGAATATTCACAACAGCATTGAGTGTTAATTAAAATAAAATTTCATGGGACGGAATGTAGCCCAATCGGCTAAAAATGAATAGGCCAACCCGTAGCGGATAGGCCTATTTACTGGTGCTGTTTATTTTAAATTCCGGATCCAATACTCTTTCCTTCCAAATACAAAATAGTTCATTGAAAAACCATCTCATCTTCATGGATGCCGATCTTCATCCGACCCCCATCAGGGTGGTGTACCAGACGATGTCGTTGAATCCGCCTTCGCAGAAGCTACGGTGGACAGGCCCTCCTACGTTTTCACTTCGGAGGACAAGCATGATGGCGGCGTGGCGTCGTTGTTGCATGATCTTGTAGGTTGTAGGAGTAAGCTTATCAGTTGGTTAAAGTTCTATTAAGTTATAGAAATAATACAGTTTTTCCAACCAAACCTAAGTTGGGAACGAACATAGAAATAAAGATATACTATTTAACCAATGATATCCGCTATCTGGCTCAAGTCTTCCAGCCGGCCTGGCACTTAGGCGAGACTTGTGTCTGATTTACATCTTATTTGTTTTGACTGGCAACAGCTTTTTCGACTTCCTGGAGATGAATGAAATGATCATGGTCATAATATGGTATTAAATCCCAGGCCGTATTGAGGGCTTCCTGGGCTTCCTTTAACTTTCCTTGTTTATATAAGCCCAAGCCATAGGTATGTAAATAATTGCCATCGTCAGGTATATTTTCAAGAACACGACTGATAAGTTCAAAACCTTCATCAATATTGATATCATTAGAGATGAGAAAATATGCCAAATCATTAATTAGCTTATTATCGTGTGGATTTATAAAAAGTGCTTTACGATACAATTCCTCAGCTTTTATCAAATTATTTGCCTGATCATGGACGCTGGCTAACCAGGATAAGGTCTTTGACTCAGGCCAGCCATTTTGCTTTCCAATTCCAATAATTTTTTTGAGGTATTTATTTGCCTCTGTTGTGTCTCCCTGTGAAAGGGGGCAAACAGCTTGCCAGTAAGTAATTTGAGATTCTTCATCAGGTAAAAGATCAAGTACGTCTTCAAATATTTTCTTTTCTTTCTTATGCTCATTTATATTATGATATGCTCTCCCTAATAAAATATAGGTCCATACCCAGGTTTTTATTTCAAATCGACTGGAGATCTCCAATGTCTTTTCAAATTCCTCGATGGCCTCCTGCCACTGTTCAGTGTTGAAATATACCCAACCAATACCATAATGCTTACGCATGGAATGAGGATTGATCTCCAGATACTGTTTCATCTGTTTGATCAGTTCCAGTGGTTCTTTATCAACCGCAGCTTTCACCTCTTTCACCAAAAGTTGCATATCAAGAGGTAACTGATCAATTCTGTCTGAGGCTTTGTATGCCCAGAACTTGCTCATTTCGGTCTGCTTGAGATCACCATAACAATAGGCCAGCCTCATCATGGCTGATACAAAATTGGAGTCAATCTTTAAAGCTCTGTTATAAAAATCCACAGCGCAGTCATAATCCAATCTGCTGCGGCAATTGTACCCCTGCAGATATAGCTTATAGGCCTCTGAAGAATTTGTATAAACATTACTTAGATCAAAGAATAAGTTCTGTTTCAGACTTTTGATCTCAAGGAAATTTCTAATGAGCATGGATAGTGAATCGGTGAGGTTGAAAAAATCATCCTCAGTGGTTCCATCCATTTCATAGGATTTATAAATCTCCTCAGAATCGGCATCCATAATATTGACAGTGATCCTCAAATTGTCTTCAAATTGATGCAGATTGCCTGCAATGAATGTATTGGCTTCCAGCTTTTTGGCAACTTCACGCCCCAGAGAAGGCGTAATGGAAGTGTAATTGATGTCCTTTCCATTTCCAAGAATGCCAAACATCGTTGCATATTGCCTAACTGCCAGTTCTTCAGAATTTGACAGGGAGGTGATCAGTAGGTTCTGCAATCCCTCCTGCCACAGGTAATAAGTGGAATCACCTGTCATGTTTTTAAAAGGCATCACCGCTACAGAAATCCGTCCATCCTCATCCCTGATTCCTTCAAACTTATCGTTTCTGAATATTTTTGGATAAATCAGAAGTACAACTACAACAATCAACAGGGAGATGATTACATTTCTTCTCTTTACAAATGGTGGGATAGCACGAGGTTTCCGGAGATCATTGTAATTTTTCAACCTCTCCGGGGGACTTTCACGACCAGAGTGTTCTTCAGAAAATACTTTATAAATCCTTATCGGCTCATCTACATTTTTAAATGTCCTTTCCTCTATGAATTCAGCCTGTATTCCAGACTTGTTCTTTATATCCCTGTAAACTGATCCTGAAATCGTAATGCATCCTTCCTCAGTATCATCCTGGATTCTTGAAGCAATATTCACCCCATCTCCCAATACATCATTTCCCTCAAAAACCATTTCTCCCTCATGGATACCAATCTTTAAAGGGATGTCTTGTGCTTTACTAGCTTTCTGTATTTCCATGGCACAACGCACAGCATCGGAGGCAAGGTTAAAACTGACCAGCATGCCATCGCCCATTTCCTTGATGAGGGTGCCTTTAAATTGTTCCAGGAATTTTGTGTGGATTTCACGGTTCTTTCTCAAGGTTTTAAAGGCCTTATCTTCATCTGATCCCATCAGGGCGGTGTAGCCGACGATGTCGGTGAACATTATTGCGGCGTGCTTGCGTACCGATGAGGTATGTCTGCGGTCTTCGGGCATGATGTTTATAGATTATGTTCCCTTCCTCATCAATCCCACTTTTTTCAATAATGTATTAAATCTTGGATCATCAGTAATACGATAAATCTCAATTGGCAAGGATATCCAATAATAGAGATAAGCGTCGTGTTCATCAATAGCTCGTTCCAGCCACTTATAAGCCTGATCAAGGTCACCTCTAAGTAAATGGTAAGGAATAAAACATGATGGAGGTACATACTCTTTTTTTAACTTTTGCTCCAGACTATTGATTAACTTCTCAGCTTGTTCCTTTTTTCCAATCTCATAATATGCGCATGCAAGGCACGACACTATCATTGGAGCTCCACCTGAAAAATCAACCGCCGTCTCATATTCTCTAATTGCCTCTTTAATCATTAATTTCCCCCGGTTAGCTATTCCGAGGTTATAGTGCGCCAGGAAGTAGCCGGGGTTCAATGTTAATGCCAACTGTTGTTCTTCTATTGCTCTATCATACTGACCGGCATAGAAATACACCAAACCTAAAAATGTGTTAATAAAGATCGAAAGTGGATCAAGCACCTGGGCTTGTTTTGCCTCAGCAATGGCTTCATCATGACGCTTAGCGAAAGTTAAAAATAAAGAATAAGAATGATGCGTATCGGAGGAATTTAGATTCAATTGTAGGGCTTGTTTGAATTCTTTTTCAGCTGCATTCCAGTTCCAGTCATAAGTCATATGGATAAATCCCAGACCAGAATGAGCTTCTGCAAGTGTATTGTCTATTTCCAGGGCTTTCTTTAGATATTCTTTTGCTTTGGGGTATGCCTCGTTTGGACGTACATTTCCAAAGAAGGGACTGTTCACGAAGACTTCTGCCAACCCACGATAAGCCAGCGAGTAGTTCGAATCTTTTTGAAGTGATTGTTCAAAACACTCGATAGCTTTTTTAAATCCTTTGATAGAAAACAAACGTGCATAGTAGATACCTTTTAAATAGAGATTATAAGCTTCCAAATCTTCAGTATATCGTTTTATAATCGCTGCTTTCTCTTTTCCTAAAAGTTTAACTTTCAGATTGTCAACTATTGCCAAAGATATTTCTTCCTGTATCCCAAACACATCCTCCAACTTACGATTATAGGCATCTGACCAAATATGAGAACCATCGGATACCTTTATGAGCTGGGAAGTGATGCGAATACGATTGCCCACTTTCCGAACGCTGCCTTCAAGAAGTGTTTCAACTTCAAGTTTCCTGCCTATCTCACGCACGTCTTCGTGTTTCCTTTTAAACACAAATGCAGAAGTACGAGCTATAACTTTTAAGCTTTCAATATGCGACAGGGTATTTATAATCTCCTCAGTCATACCATCGCAGAAATATTCCTGGTCTTGATCAGGACTCATGTTTTCAAATGGCAGAACAGCAATTGAAGGTTTGGTTGGCTGACCAGGAGATGCTATTTGCGCTTTAATTTTCTCGGCTTCCTCACACTCCACTTTGTAAACCTTTATCGGTTCGTCAACATTCTTAAAAGACTTCTCCTTGAAAAACTTAACTTTTAAATCAGCCTTATTCTTAATATCGATGTAAACTGATCCGGAAATATAAATAAATCCCTCTTCGGCATCTTCCTGAAGTCTGGAAGCAATGTTTACTCCATCTCCCAGTACATCCGCCCCGGAAAAGACCATTTCCCCTTCATGGATACCGATTTTCAACGGGATATTTTGATTCTTGCAGAATCTCTGGATATCGATGGCACAACGGACAGCATCAGATGCAAGATTAAAACTAACCAGCATACCATCGCCCATTTCCTTGATGAGTTTACCATGGAATTTTTGTATCAGTTCAGTATGGATCTCCCTATTTTTTCGCAACACTTCAAATGCACGATCCTCATCCGATCCCATCAGGGCTGTGTATCCGACAATGTCGGTAAACATGATTGCGGCATGTCTTCGTTTTTGCATTATTTAGGTTGTTTTGGCCAATAACTGATTCAACGGGGTTGTAAATTCTTTTATAAATTTAGTGAACGTCAGTCACTTAAACCATT
>DAOVVI010000205.1 GCA_030637245.1 Cyclobacteriaceae bacterium | reverse complement strand
TTACCGGAACCCATCAATATCATCAACATGAAAATGCCCCAGAATACTCCGAACATAGTTAAAAATGTTCTGAGCTTATTTTTTTTAATTGTTCCTAATATCTCCTGCCATTTGTCGTAGTCAAACATCTGTTTATTCTTCTTTTAATGCAACAATGGGATTGACTTTGGCCGCCTTTCTGGCTGGGAAATAACCTGCAATGGCGCCTGAAACCACCAATAAAACCGTAGCTAAAACGGCAGTAAACAGGTCAATCTCAGGATCGCGGAAGTATGGGGCATCTATATTGAATTCCATCAATGCCCATTTAATAAATTCGATGACACCAATACCGGTTATCAACCCGATGTATCCGGCAACAACAGTTATCAGGATGGATTCCTGAAGGAACAATCCGATAATCGATCCAGGTGTAGCGCCGATTGCTTTTCGAACACCAATTTCTCTAGTCCGGTCTTTAATGACGATAAACATAATATTACTGACGCCAACGATTCCAGCAATTATGGTAAAAACACCAATAATCCATAAAAACAACTTTACTCCAATAAAGAGATTTTTAAATTTTTGAAAATTTTCCACATTGTTCCAAATAAACATGGCTCTGTCATCAGTAAGATCAAACTTGTATTTTTCGGACAATATTTCTCTTGTTTGCTCAGCCATTGCCCGACTTTCTTTCACAGAAGCGTCACCAACTGTGTACATGATGGAGTGTACCCTGTTTTTTGCATTATAGGCCAACTGGGCAGTAGTCAGTGGAATGAAAACATTCTTCATTTCACCTTCATCCCCTTTATCTTCGTAAACTCCAACTACCAGGTATTTAATACTGCGGACATCAATCCACTTGCCTATGGGATTTTCGTTTTTGTCAAATAATCCCTCTACCACCTTTGTCCCCAACACTGCCACCTTGCGTCTGTCTATTATATCAAGTTTATTGATATATCTTCCCAGTATAGGTGTTTGGTTTTCCAGATACATCATTTCCGGGCTCACGCCCAGCACATTAAACGATGAGTAATTGTCTTTATATCTTACTGTAAAATTTCCCCAGCAATGAAATCTAGTAGCAGCATATTCAACACCTTTGATCTTATCCCTGATGTCCTCGTAGTCCTCTGACTTGAGTGTGAGTCTTCTCCCCGGTTTCATTCCTTTAAATGGCTTGCTTGTTTGTCCCGGACTGATCCAGATACTATTTATGGCATCATCTCGAAAATCATACTCAACTCCATGTTGAAGGCCGGTTCCAACGCCCAGGAGGATCATTAAAATAAAAATCCCCCAGGCTACACTGAAGGCAGTTAAAAAAGTACGGAGCTTATTTTTCCTGATGGTAAAAAAGATCTCCTGCCATTTATCTATATCCAACATTTATTTTGGCTATTATGAAGCGATCGCGACTTCCCGGTCAATTATTCTCCCATCCTTTAAAAAAATCACCCTATCTGTGAGTTTCGATATTTCATTTTCATGCGTAACAATTATTACTGTCATGCCATTATCATTCACTTCTTTAAAGATATTCATCACCTCCATGGTAGTTTTTGAGTCTAAAGCCCCTGTAGGTTCATCAGCTAAAATCACTTTTGGATTGGAAATAAGTGCTCTGGCAATGGCAACTCTTTGTTTTTGACCACCTGACATTTCAGACGGCATATGATATGCCCAGTCACGCAAGCCGACCATTTCAAGATATTCGAGAGCTTTGATATTCCTCTTCTTTCGATTAACTTTCTGATAATAGAGCGGAAGAGCCACATTTTCCATGGCATTTTTAAAGGAAAGCAAGTTGAACGACTGAAAAACAAATCCGATAAATTGATTGCGGTAATAAGCGGCTTTTTTTTCAGTAAGGTTTTTGATAAGTGTATTATTTAGCCTGTAAGTTCCTGAGTCATAGCTATCCAATATTCCCAGAATATTAAGCATGGTTGACTTACCCGAACCTGAAGACCCCATTATTGATACCAATTCACCTTTATCAATCTCAAGATTAACATTCTTTAAAACTTGTAAAAAATGTCCTCCCACTTCATATGATTTAATAATCTTGTTGAGATATATCATTGATAGAGCTTAAAAAATACTTTTAATTGTTTGACGTCTATTGATCAGGATTATTTTTGAATAATAATACGATTTGAATATCATTTAAATAACTGACTCATTAAAAACGAATAATTTATTTTTGTTTGAATTTGATACGCCCGAAAGTGCGAAAATGTTGTTTGTTTCTACAATAAATACAGCGAAATGGTATTAAATATTTATATATGGGGGCATTGTACCTTATTTTGGATTTTTAATATCAGTTAATTCAATGATCCTTCATATTTTTGATGTTAAAAGAATCAGGTATAATTTGATGCAAAAACAGTTTTACACATTAACTATTTCAATCGTTTTAGTTTTTTGCACCCATCTTATTTTCGGGCAGGGTTTTAATCCATATCAGCACGCTTACCAGGGGTGGGATGGAAATAAAATAAGAAAAGCAAGTCCGATCAGGGCGTTTCTAAATAACTTTTCATTGAATGCATCACTTGGATATGGCAGGACATTTTACAGTCATGTTGTTAATGCTGATGTACTGGAAACTCCCGAAAAGTTAATCATGTTGGGTGAATATACGGTAAATGGCAACAATATTGATTACACCGGCGTAGTAGATTGGCTAAATGCTCCTTCAGTAGTTACTGGTTCTACCGTAGTTGGTCAGGGTACTGAAAACCATATTTTATATACAGATAGTTCGGAAATTAAATATCGTGGCAGCGGATTTAATATTCCAATTAACATAAGTTTACACCTGGATATAGATCGATTCAGAATTGGTGGAGGAATTATCTATGAACTTCATCGTTTGAAAAGTTTGGATCCTGTTAATCAAGGAACTTATCCATATGTGCCAAATTTCAATTCTACCTTTATGTTTAGGTATTTCTTCTCATTAGGAGGGAAAGTCTATCATATAAAAGGTTGGGATTACAATGTGGATATACAAATTGGAAAGGTAAAATATGGTAATCAATATGATAAAAGTTCACTACAAAATGGGATATACTTTAATTTAGGAATACCAATAGAATACGAACTTTCCGAATATTTTTGGATTCTTTTAAGACCCTCTTTTGATTTCAAAAGCTATACCATGACCATAAGTCAAAATGACGGAGGGTCAGCAGTTTCAGCAAACTTTCAACATAATCAACCGGCCTTTTATCTGAATTTTGGAGTTAGGATGAAGTTGCCGGAAGTGAAAAGATGTCCCGTTAAGTCCTGCAAAACCCGGCTAAAACATGTTCATGGAGGACGTGAATTTCGAGGGCAACCATTTTATAAAAAGCAGAATCCAAAGATAGGTGAATTGTATCATCCACCTGAACGAAACATGCAAAAAAATAGACGCAAAACCATAGGCAAAAATTAGGTTTATTAATTGATTTACAGACGCTTATGTATGCCTCTTATTTTAATCATTAGTTTCTGGCCCGAAAGTTGATTCTTATCATAGCACTATCATTATTTTTAGTTAAATTGCGCCGAATTTTTAGGAGTAGAAAACATATCTATGTTAGAAGAATCAAGAGAAAATATAATCCCTATAAATATTGAAGATGAAATGAGAGGCGCTTACATCGATTATTCGATGTCGGTAATCGTTTCAAGGGCTTTACCAGATGTTAGAGATGGGTTGAAACCTGTTCATAGACGTGTATTATTTGGGATGCTGGAATTGGGAGTAAGCTACAATAGACCTTATAAAAAATCTGCAAGAATTGTCGGTGAAGTATTAGGGAAATACCATCCTCATGGAGATACTTCGGTATATGACAGTATGGTGAGAATGGCCCAGACATGGTCATTGAGATACCCCCTGGTAGATGGGCAGGGCAACTTCGGCTCTGTTGATGGTGATTCTCCGGCTGCGATGCGTTATACCGAGGCTCGACTTAAAAGAATTTCGGAAGAAATGCTTAATGATATCAACAAAAATACTGTTGATTTTCAACCCAATTTTGACGACTCATTAAATGAGCCTACTGTGCTACCGGCGGCCATACCTAACCTTCTTTTAAATGGTGCATCAGGAATAGCCGTTGGTATGGCTACAAATATGCCGCCACACAATCTGACTGAAGTTATCAATGGAGTTTATGCATATATTGATAATAATGATATTGATACTAAAGAATTGATGACTCATATAAGCGCCCCTGATTTTCCAACAGGTGGGATTATTTATGGTTATCAGGGTGTTTTAAATGCATTTGAAACCGGCAAAGGACGAGTAGTCATACGGGCGAAAGCACATTTTGATCAAACTAAAACTGGAAAAGAACAAATTATAGTTACAGAAATTCCATACATGGTCAATAAAGCGTCAATGATTGAGAAGACTGCGGCATTGATCAATGAAAAGAAAATAGAAGGAATATCTGATTTAAGGGATGAATCTGACAGAGATGGAATGCGGATTGTGTATGACCTGAAGAAAGACGCCATTCCCAATATAGTTTTAAATAACCTATTCAAATTTACGCAACTTCAATCCTCTTTTGGTGTAAATAATGTGGCGCTTGTAAAAGGAAGGCCGCATACACTCAACCTTAAGGACATGATCAAACACTTTGTTGATCATCGTCATGAAGTAGTTATCAGACGTACTGAATACGAACTGCAGGAAGCAGAAAAAAGAGCTCATATTTTGCAGGGTTATTTGATAGCCCTCGATAATCTTGATGAAGTTATCTCGCTAATTAGAAATTCAAAAGATCCGGATACGGCCAGAGATGGGTTGATGACCAAATTTGAGCTAAGCGAGATTCAGGCAAAAGCAATTTTGGAAATGAGACTCCAGAGGCTAACCGGTCTTGAGAGGGAAAAAATAGAAAAGGAATATGAAGAGATTCTTGAATTAATAAAAGGGCTTAAGGAAATCCTTGATAGTGAAGAGCTAAGGATGAATATTATCAAGGATGAAATAAGCGCTGTAAAGGAGCGATATGGTGATGCCCGAAGAACACCAATAGTTCAT
>DAOVVI010000158.1 GCA_030637245.1 Cyclobacteriaceae bacterium | reverse complement strand
GATACACCTTTGGGAATGGTAGAGTCTGCCCTGGAGTTTTTGAGGATTTGTGAGGATGAAAACTATTACCACATTGTTTTGTCCATGAAAGCAAGTAATACCCAGGTAATGGTGCAGGCTTATCGCCTGTTGGTTCAAAAGTTAAATGAAGAAGGTTTGAAGGCTTATCCTTTACATCTTGGCGTGACCGAAGCAGGTGAAGCAGAAGATGGGAGAATTAAGTCAGCTATTGGAATTGGGGTGCTTCTGGAGGATGGATTGGGAGATACAATCAGGGTATCCTTGACTGAGGAACCTGAATTTGAGGTACCGGTAGCCTGGAGTCTGATCAATAGATATAAAAATCGCAAAGATCATAAATCGATTGCAAAAATTGATAATAATCCAATAGATCCCTTTTCCTACAAAAAAAGAAAAACCACCGGATCGGATAATATTGGAGGTGGGAATGTTCCCAGAGTAATCATTGATGCTTCAAACCAATCGATAGATGAATATGAAGATTTAGCGGCTTTAGGGCATATTTATAATAAGAAGCTCGACAAGTTTAGCATGACAGATCAGGGAGCTGATTTTGTGTATAGCGGGTCAAAATCCATTCCTTTCATGTTACCTAATGGTCTGAAGGAAATTATAAATTACTCTATTTGGGAAACGATTTCTGACGATACGTCAAGATTTCCATTGATTCAATATCAGGAAATGGATCAGGTGAATAGTTGGCATGATCAACTCAATATTATATCCATCCATGCAGGCAACCTTGATCTTGAGAAATTGGAAAAACTTCAAGATAGAAATCTGGTAATCCTCCTGGAAACAGATAATATCCATGGATTAGCAGAGCAAAGAAGGTTCTTTATCGAGTTAGAAAATAAGAATCTGAAATTACCTGTGATTATCCACAGAACCTATGAAGCAATTAAGGAAGATCATTTTTTATTATATGCCTCTACAGATGTTGGTGGTTTGTTAATTGATGGCCTGGGCGATGGGATAATGCTCAGCAGGAAATCTGGTGAAGGTAGTTTAAAGAGTAAAACCGAATATATAAACCAATCCTCATTTGGCATATTGCAGGCTGCAAGAACCCGGATTACCAAAACTGAATATATTTCATGCCCGTCTTGTGGTCGTACTTTATTTGATCTTCAGGAAACTACTGCCATGATCCGGGCAAAAACGGATCACCTGAAGGGAGTGAAGATTGGCATTATGGGATGCATTGTAAATGGCCCTGGAGAAATGGCAGATGCGAATTACGGTTATGTTGGATCAGGGAAAGGAAAAATTACGTTATATAAAGGAATGGATGTGGTGAAAAAAGGCGTCCCATCGGAGCGGGCGGTGGAAGAATTGATTGAGATTATCAAAGAAGACGGCGCCTGGATAGAACCTGAAAAAATCATTTAAAAACCCATGGAAGATCAAAAGGGAAAACCTAATTCAAAAGAATATTTTCAGATAGGGGAGGTCTTTGGGTATTTCTTCAGAAAGAAAGATCCAAATAGAATAACCAACTTTAACATTCGAATGATGCATGGAATTAATAAAATATCCATCATTATATTTTTGATTGGAATGATTTATTTTATATCTAAATATATTTTTTAATGAATATAGAATCATTCAGGGACTTTTGTATGAACAAAAAGGGTGTTTCAGAAGAATTTCCGTTTGATGAGGGAACATTAGTATTCAAGGTGATGGGCAAAATGTTTGCTTTAACTGATGTGGATCTTTTTAAAAGCGTTAATCTGAAATGTGATCCGGAATGGGCAATTGAATTGCGGGAGAAATATCCTTCAATTATTCCCGGTTATCATATGAATAAGAAGCATTGGAATACTGTTGAAATGGATGATTCATTGCCTGATTCCTTTATAAAGGAACTCGTGACACACTCATATGAACGTGTGGTCGAAAAACTTCCTAGAGCCCTGAAGTCTGAATTCAAAAATATTGATTAAAACCAGGTTACAAACCTACCTGATAATGTATAAAGATTTGATAATGCAGGGTGTGAATTCATTGGTCGTCCATTCTTTTTAATTCATCGTAGAAATAATTTTCTAGTAATAAGGTTATTAAATTGGTTAATCTTAAAAAAAAGTACATGAATTTTGCCGTTTTAATAAAAGGTTGATATTCGCACTCGCAACTTTATGAAAAGGATAATTACTTATTTTTTTTTTATAAGCTCAACGGCTTATTTTTCTGCCTGCTCGCAGAAGATGATTTGCCCTGCGTATCATTCTTACTTTATCCTCGACGTTGATGAAACGAAGAAAACATTTACATTATTTGGCTCTGATTCCTTACCGAGGAAGAGCTGGGAAGTTGATAAGGAAAAGTATGGAATCGCCAAGGATATCCCTGATCCGAGGAAACTAAAGGAAATGCGTATAATTTCCATGAATTCTATCTATAAAAAGATAGAAGATCCTTTTGAACAGTTTCAAAGGGAATTTGACAAATCCGATTCATCATACATCATAGACTCTTCAGATGTGCTTGTTCAAAATCAAAACTACAACGATTTTCAGAATGTAGATCAAATGATCTATTTGCATCACTTCGGAAAATACATACCCAGAAAAGGTGGAAATCGCGATGAGCTAAGAGAAGATATGATACAAGAGGATGAGCCTCTAGTAGTTGATGTTGATCACACCAAAGATGAATCTAAAAAGAAAAAAAGAAAACTCTGGCTGTTTGGTAAGAAAAAGAAAAAATCAAATAACGATCAAACAGAAGATACCGGCGAAGAAGAACAATAATTCCCCGGCTAATTCAAAGACAACGAGGGGTTTAAATATGTAATCTTCTGGTTCAATTCAAAATCATATAACGTCAGTATTCTGATGAAATAAAATGATTCCCAATAATCTTCCAACGAAGCTATATAATCCCGTTTGGCCTTCTCCCGTTCAGATAATGAAATATTAAGGTCTGTTATGCTTATTTCTCCATTCTGAAATTTCTTCAAAGCAATGAGGTATCCATTTCCAGCTACTTTATCAGCCTCTTTTGCTGTTTCCATTTGGCTTTCCAATAGATTGAATTTCTCCGCCTGGACGACAATCTCGCGCTCAAAATCAAGTTTTTCCCGCTCCACACCGTAAAGGACCAACTCCCGTCGTGATTCCGCCAATTTTACCGCAGAGGCTGATTTACCCCAATCTAAAATTGGTATATTTAAGGACAATCTAAGCGTTTGCTGCTTTTCTGTATCTTTATATACTCCTCCTAAATCGGCAGAGCTTTTTACTGTTCCATAACTCCCTCTCAGGGTCGTTCTAAGTCCTGTGTTTCGTTTGGCCCGAGTCAGATCCCTGTCAGCTTCTATTAATCTCCTTTCGAATTCAGGTGCTTCCTTTCTGTTTTCAAGCGTCTCTTTTAAAGCTTTTTGAGGATCGATAAAAAAAAGTGACATTTCCAATGGAATGATCAACTCGATGTTGGTGTTTTGATCCATTCCTATATATGATTTCAATTCAAAATCAGCATTCTTCAGGTCCATGTTTGATTTGTTCAATGCTTTTTTTGCATTTAATACGGATAGTTGAATGCGTGAAAAATCGTTTTCTGAAATCTGGCCAAGCTTTCTTTTTACTTCTGCAATTTTGAGATTATCCTCACTATTTTTCAGATTGCTGGTAGCCAGATTATAGTTTGTTTGAATTCGAAGATACGTAAAAAATCTACTTGCGGAGCTAAGTGATACGCGCTCAACCGATTCTATATATCGCTTTTGAGATTCCTCATAGATTAAGGGTTCTGTTTTTCTAGACCATTTCCACCAGTTAAATGCAAATAGAGGCTGAACAAAGCCAATATAAAAAGGCGATCCGGACCAGTCTGTTTTATCTAAATTATAATCATGTACCCTGTACAATGATGACGCACCATAAATGGTGGTCCCCGTATGTGGAATGATTTGTGTTAATGCCAGGTCAGCAGTAGTTCGCAATTGAGCAATTTGCCTAAATTCAATACTTCCATCAGGTTGAGTAATGGGTTCATTAGAAAACCTATAATCCGGAAGGTCTCCTGAGATTCCTAATTGAGGTCTGAAATTTGCCTGAAAGTTTTTCCACCTCCAATAATAATTAACATTCCGGTTTTGATAATATTTTATTGAAGGTGATTGTTCTATGGCTTGATCAATAACATTTTGAAGCGACAATTTTACAGTTGCCACTTTATCCTGAGCGGGAAATGCCTTAATGATGATCGTAAAAAATATGAGAAAAAATATAAAACGTCTTTTCATGAAATCTTCCTGAATATCTTCCTATTTAATTTCAACTTCCTCTAGCTTCCTCAAAGAGGATATATCCGAGATTATTAATTCATCTCCAACAGACGCTCCTTTTTCAATTTCCATATATTCATTTCCGTTAAGTCCTGTTTGTATTTCCAGTCGCAGGGCTTTTCCTGATTTTTTTGCATAGATGTTATGCGTATTTGATTTCCCAAAAGCGGGGCCCTTTTTAATTCGTAGTACACTGTCTTTTTTGGTTTGGATGACGAGCAAATCCACTGTCATGTTTGGTCTCAATTTGGAGTAATTGCTTTGATCAAGGAATATATCAAATTCGATTTTTCCATCCTTGATTGTTGGGCTAATTGTTCCAATTTTTCCTGAAAGTTTTTTTTCATCAACAAGTACAAACACTCCGCGGCCGGTTTTGATTACATTTGCATGTGTGTCTTCAATCGAGGCTCTCAATTTAAAGGTCGATAGATCGGACATTCTAACCAATAACCTGTCTGTGTTGACCTTTTCTCCTTCTTTGCCATTTATTTCAAGTATTATTCCATAGGATGGGGCTCTGATAACCAATTTGCTGAGTAATTCATTTTTCTGATCCAGTTGTTTTTGCTGAATTTCGATCTGCAGTTTAAGACCCTTTTCATCGGCTGCCAATTGCTTTAACCGGATCGTGTTTTTGGCTTGTATGGTTTCGAGGTCCTTTTCAGCTAATGTTAATTCCTGCTTGGTTTTTTCAAATTTTGCCGGTGATATCCCACCAACTTCCAATAGTTGTTCCTGATCAACAAGTTCAGACTTTATTGAAGCGATTTTAAGTTTTTTTACTTCAACATTATAATCCAGATCAACACGAATGTTCCTTGCGTTAAGAAGCGTTTTTTCAAGGTTATTATTTTTTACTTCAATCTGATCTTCGATATCTTCAATTTGATCACGTATCGACTTATCGTCCAGTCTTAATATGATTTCACCCCTCTCTACTTCACTGCCAACATCTTTTTGCATTGACATGATAATTGAGGAGGCTGGGCTCAGTAATAAAACTTCATTTTCAGGTTCCACAATACCTTTTGCAGGTACTGTTTTTAATACTGTGCCGATCTCAACTTTTGCCGTTTCTAAATCGCTTGATTTCACTGTAGGGGTTAGTGGATTTTTCAATATTACAGCAGTTACAATAGCACCAACTATTAGTATTGAAATCGTCCAAATTAAAACTTTTGTC
>DAOVVI010000447.1 GCA_030637245.1 Cyclobacteriaceae bacterium | reverse complement strand
TTTGCTTTTAAGACAATAGAAAACAAAATGGCAACGAAATTACCTTTCGATAGCTTTTTAGTTGAAACATCAATTGTTTCTGGAGGGAGATAATGTTGTATTTCACAGCCACTTACAGGATGTTCGGTTTCGCTAAAAAAACATACTAATAAATCAAACAAATCCTCATCGAAATGATTATCATGCGAAATATGCTTATGATCAGAACTTATTTTCTCTTCTAATACATGCTGATGATGTTGGTGGTGATTTATTGTTGAAATATAATTATGTGGATCAAGTTCCTGGTAATGAGGAATCAGGTTATGTGCGAACCCAAATGAATAGGTTAACAACAATAAAAATGATATAACTGCCTTGCCAAAGTTCATCACATGCAAAAGTAAGTAATAAATTTATGCAATGAAATTGCAATTTTTATTAAAATGTCACTTCATAAATAATCTGATTCAACAATCCTCGAATGACTGCCCGGGTTCTTCCTGACAACTTTTAAGTTTCAATAAATCGCATCATGTGTCACATCTGAATAATTATCCTAATCTTCAGAGAATTTCGTTTTCTTTATCAATTGATAAATTTAAGATATTTTATTTGTTTAATTTTATCCTGCAGGCAATTTGCCTATGTTCATAACAGGACACATAATAATACACCATCGAAATGAAAGCAGTTGTACTGACCAAACCAAGAAAACTGGAACTTCTGAATATCCCTGAGCCGGTGCTTAAGGATGAAAACCATGTACTTATTAAAGTCAGGGCATGCGGCATATGCGGCAGTGACCTGCGCTACTGGAATGGAGAAAATCCATGGGCATTGCATACCCTGGGTAAACATGTTGACAATCCACCGAATATGGTCATGGGGCACGAGTTTGCCGGAGAAGTGGTGAAAGTGAATTCCCCAAAATATGAGCATTTATTAGGTCAACGTGTGGGGGTGCAATCCTATCGCGTATGCGGAAGTTGCAGCTTTTGCAAAAGCGGAAGGGAAAATCTATGTCGCGACATGATCCATATCGGCCATGCACAGGGATGGGGAGCAATGGATTATTATCCTGGCGCTTACGCTGAATACTGCCTGGGCTGGGCCGATCTTCTTCATCCGATCCCGGAAAACCTGTCTTTTGCTGAAGCGGCCTTATCTGATATATTATGCGTTGCCGTTCACGTGGTCGGTCGTACATCCTTGTATGAAGGCGCTAATGTATTGTGTATAGGCGGCGGGCCGGCCGGATTGAGCATTGCACAGGTTGCACAAGTCCGGGGCGCTAAAAATATTATAATATCTGAACCTGCTCCGCTGGCTCGAAAAGTGATCGATGCCTACCCGGATTTTACCATCATCGATCCTACGGTGGATGATGTAACACAAGTTGTTGAAGCAAATATCCATGGCGTTGGTATTACGGCCATTTTTGATTCTGTTGGCAAGGCGGAGACTATCGAATTGGGATTGCCGCTACTAGCAGAATCGGGTACCTATGTGAATCTGGCTGTACACAATGAACCGTTACAAATCAATGCCATGACTCTGGGTTCGGAGCGTAGTTTTACTACCTCCTCAAATGCCTTTTACCGGGACCTGACTGAGGCATTTGAGTTACTGAATAAAGGTGTTCTGGATGTCAAGCCATGGATCACGCACCGATTCCCCCTGGAAGATTATCAAAAGGCCTTTGACTTGCTGCTTCAGGATCCTAAAGCGGCCTACAAAGTTGTCTTCGAACCATGGAATTGAAAATTATTATATAGAATATAAATACTAATTATTCATAGTCAATGAATCGTTTCAAAGATAAAATCATTCTCGTTACCGGATCGGGCCGGGGTATTGGAAAAGCCATTGCTTTACATTTTGCCAGTGAGGGAGGCACCCTCATTGTGCATGACGCCAGCGAAACGAAAGAGCTGGAAGATGCATTTCATGCAGTGTCGGCGCTTAGCCCTTCCAGCATAAAGCTAACCTGTGAATTGTCTGACCCTGAAGCTATCCGGATTATGTTTCAGAGGATTGAAATGCATTTCCATCATCTGGACGTCCTGATAAATAATGCTGCCACACAAAACAGCGTTCCTTTTCTGGAACTTCCGGAGGCGGATTGGGACCGCATACTTGCAGTGAATCTGAAGGCACCCTTTATTTGCGGCCAACTGGCTGCCCGGATAATGGTAAAGCAAGGGGGCGGAAAAATCATTAACATTGGTTCTGTACATGAATTTCAGACTAAACGCAATTATACTCATTATAGCTCAGCAAAAGGAGGCCTTGTAATGCTGACCAAGAACATGGCGCTGGAACTGGCTGAACACAACATACAAGTAAACCAGGTTTCTGCCGGCGCCATAGCTACAGGTTTGACAAATCCTGACCGTCAAAAACAATTTCTGACTGCGGTTCCTGCCGGTAAAGTAGGACAGCCGGAGGACATTGCAGCCATGGTATGCTTTCTTGCTTCGAATGATGCGAATTATATCACCGGGACTTCACATACTGTTGACGGAGGGTTAACACTGGGTTTTTGTGCTAGCAGACCGGACCTTTGAGAGTTAAATATTATGTGCGAAAGAATAAAAAAGAGGAAAGGGTATTGATGAAATATCTGATACCTGAACTGATTGAAAAATGATATTGGATTTCTGTACTTTAAGGCAAACACTAAAATCACGTATCAGTAGCCATTTGAAGAATACTCCTTAAATATTCCGGATAGAATAAAAAAAATGTTACTAACTAAAATAGCTCAAATTATCACTATTAACTTTTTAACAGCTCTAAATATTTTTGAAAATTTTCCCGGACCTTTGCAGCTTTTGGAAACCTTGTATCATATGGTCTTCTGGACATTGTAAGTGTATGCCCATTGTCTTTAACTTTGCGATATCCCAATAAATGCAACAGGGAAATCACTCTATACTTTGCTACATTTTTATCAATTAAATAAGTATTTC
>DAOVVI010000460.1 GCA_030637245.1 Cyclobacteriaceae bacterium | reverse complement strand
TTCTTCTTTTGGATTATCTTTATCCGAATCTTTTTTTTCCTCAGTTATTTCCTCTTTCTGTTCGCTTTTTTCTTTCTCCATATTTTCTTCAGATGGATTCTGCGAAAATACCACCAAGGGAAAAAGGCAAATGATTATTAGTATAGTAAATGCTTTCATTGTCAACTTATTTTATTTGAATGAAAGACAAGTAAGTAATTAAAAGGTTGCCAAACGTTACATAAAATTTTAAGATTTATCTGGCAGCAAGTGTTTCTGCTTCATCAAAAAGAGCTAAAGATTCCTGGAAAATATCATTAATATCATTAACAATAGGAAAATAACTTTCCCTACCCCAGGCATTTCTGGCAATCGATGCTTTTACAAGGGTTTTAATCGTGGTTTCAGATCTTTCAAATCCATTCTTATCATATTCTACTCCGAATTCTTCTCCCAAGGCCTCAAGATCACTTATCATTTTTTCATCAATTTCAAAGTTTTTCAGATAATCTTCAAATCCCATTTTCTCCAGCTTCTTCTCATTCTTTTTAAAATAATTCAAAGCATATTCTCTAATCACATTATTGTTTTGCAACTTCATGTAATACTTAGAATTCCACCCGGTGTCAAGAGGAATAAAGTAATCCGGCATGATGCCTCCACCTCCATATACTGTGCGCCCCTTGCTGGTTTGATATTTCAGTGAATCATTAAACTTAATGCTATCGGCATGGAATAGTTCCCCGTGTTTTACCCTTTCATGAAAATCACTATGATAAGCTGAAAGGCCGTTTTCATATGATTTTTGAATAGACCTGCCACTTGGGGTGTAATATCTGGAAATTGTTAATCTCAATTCTGATCCATCGCTCAGCCGAAATAATGACTGTACAAGCCCTTTTCCAAATGATCTTCGGCCAACGATCAATCCTCTGTCATTATCCTGAACAGCTCCGGCTACAATTTCAGAGCCCGAAGCGCTGCCTTCATTAATCAAAATGATGACAGTTCCTTCTTCAAAAAGACCTTTCCTGTATGCCCTATATTCAGCATTTGCGCGTGGCTCTTTACCTTCCTGACTAACAATCATGACATTATTAGCAATTAATTCATCAGCGATATTTACAGCACGGTCCATATATCCTCCAGGATTATTCTGTAAATCGATAATGAGTTTTGTCATGCCTTTGTCAACCAGCATTTTTAATTTATCCCTAAACTCATCGTAAGTACTTTCAGAAAATTTAGCCACTTTTATATAGCCAATCTCATCATCTACCATATACCCTGCGTCAACAGAATACTGAGGTATTTTATCCCGAACTATGGTAAATTCTAACAAATCCTTATTGTGTTTCCTTTTAATACCAACAATGACCTTAGTCCCTTTTTTCCCTCTAAGCCTGTCAATGACGCCACGGTTGGTAATACCTACACCCGCAACTGTTTCTCCATCAACAGTAACTATTTTATCTCCGGCCAACAAACCAACCTTTTCAGATGGCCCCCCGGATAGTGGCGTCAAAACCATAATTGTATCTCTCATAATAGTAAACTCAATGCCTACTCCCTCAAACTCCTTTTTTAAATCACTATTTGAAAGTTCAACATCTTTTGCAGAAACATAAATTGTATGAGGATCCAGTTTCTCCAACATTTTAGAAACGGCAGTTTCCACCATTTTATCAGTATCAACTTTATCTACATATGACCGGTCTATCAGGCTCATGACTTCGCGAAACTTCATCACACTCTTCATGAAATTGGAAGTAGCCTGATCAGACCCCGCAAAGGTAGCGCCAATCATAATACCGGCTGCAAGGCCAACAGTGAGTATGATAGGAAGCCTGATCTGAAATTTTGAATTCTTAATTTTCTCCACAATTTTCTTCTTTTGATTTATACCTAAAATGTGTGATTCAAAAAAAACGCTAAACACTAACCTGCCCACCTAATTTGGCGACCCAGGCTGAGCTAATTCCGAAAGCATCCGGAACCAAAACTAATCGAAAAACCTAATAGGCATTCCTATGTTTTCTTTGTAAGCTTTTTATTTTCAGCCTTTTAGAAATTCTCATCGCTCATGAACCACACTAAACAGATAATAATAACAATTATCTAAAACGCAAATATAGCTATTATAAACAGTAAAATTGTCCTGCCGTTTCAAATTAACGATCTAGTTTCTACGTTGTTTGGATTTTTATATGAATGGTTATGTAGCTATTTTCACCTTCAATTTATATGGGAAGAATTCTTGCAATCGATTATGGTTTGAAAAGGACAGGTCTGGCGGTGACTGATCCTCTAAAAATCATTTCATCACCACTTGAGACTGTTCCGACAGTTGGCATATTCAGTTGGCTGAAAATCTATATAGAGAAAGAGGAGGTTGAACGAATCGTGGTTGGTATGCCTGTAAATCTAAACAAAACAGATACCGATGCTACAGAGCCTGTGAAAAGCTTTATAAAAAAGCTTAAAACAACTTTTCCATTGATTTCAGTTTCCACTGAGGATGAAAGATTTACTTCAAAAATTGCCCGGCAAACCATGATCATGGGAGGAATGAAGAAGAAAGACCGAAGAATAAAAGGGAATGTTGACAAAATAAGCGCTTCCATAATTTTACAATCCTACCTGGAAAAGGCTAATCATTGACAACTGGGGGCTGGTTGCTGGGTACTGATCCCTGATTTCTGGGTCAAGATTAAAAATCAGGTACCGCTAACATTAGATCATAAAAATGACACAGGGTAATAAAATCCTGTCAAAAAATTTTCTTCAATGACAGGATGACCGATTTATTTTACTTATTAAATTTGTAACGCAATTGGCATGATATATGAATAATGTTTCATATGATTTTAAGTCTATAAATATT
>DAOVVI010000062.1 GCA_030637245.1 Cyclobacteriaceae bacterium | reverse complement strand
TGCAGGGAATGTATTCTTATCCGGACCTTGAAAACATGGAGGTTTATACCGAAAATATAGTTCATGCAGTCATCGTAGGCGGGGGATTGATCGGAATAGAAATGGCGGAAATGCTATTGTCGAGGAATATTTCAATCACTTTTCTGGTAAGAGAAAATAGTTTTTGGAATATAGTGCTGCCTCCGGAGGAGTCAGAGATGATCAGCCGACATATTCGCGAGCATCATGTGGACTTGAGGTTGGGGACAGAGTTAAAAGAAATTGTTTCAGATGATAATCGACGAGCCAGGGCAATAATCACCAATGAAGGAGAAGAAATTCCATGCGGATTTGTTGGATTGACAGCCGGAGTAAGTCCCAATATCGACTTTCTAAAAGAATCAAAAATCCAAACGCAAAGAGGCATTGTGGTCAATGAATATTTTGAAACAAATGTTCCGGATGTCTATGCCATTGGTGATTGCGCTCAATTTGAATCGCCACTGCCCGGTCGAAGACCCATAGAGCAGGTATGGTACACAGGAAGAATGCATGGGGAAACGCTTGCTCAAACTATTTGTGGAAAAAAGACTGCCTACAATCCAGGACCATGGTTCAACTCAGCCAAATTCCTGGATATTGAATACCAGGTGTATGGTGACATAAAAAGTCCGATTTCTGAAACGGAAGACCATATTTATTGGGAACATGAAAATGGCAAACATGCCATCCGTATTGCTTATGACAAATCGACCACAAAACTTATTGGAATTAATTTGATGGGCGTCAGGTACAGGCATGAAGTATGCGATCGATGGCTCAAGGATGGAACAAAATTGAAGGATGTGATCCGTAATTTGAAAAAAGCAAACTTTGATCCTGAGTTTTATAAAGAATATGAAGATGAAATTTTGAACTTATATAATTCAAAGTTTCCGGATGATCAGGTTAAATCAACATCAAAGAGAGGATTGTTTGCTGTTTTTACCAATTAATAGAATGCGTAAATGTTTAAATGAAAGAATGCTTAAATACCTGCCAACTGGAAAAGCTGTTTTGTATCGCTTTTGTTGACCGATAAGGTTGGATAGAGTCAATCAGTTTTGAAAATGAAGAAAGAGAACGAAATATTAATGCTTACGAATGAAGCAAATGAAAAAACATTTAAGCATTTACTCATTCACACATTTAAGCATTTCCACCAAAAGACAGTAGAATATAAAAAATACAAACATGAATAAATACATCACATTTACAGGTCTTGGGATTTTTGTGTTGGGGTTCTTCATTTTTGTTGGCTCACTGACACTTAGCGATTATAAGCTTTCCGAAAATATCATTAAAGATCAGGGCGAGGGTGAAAAATATGGAGTGTTATTGGAGACTTCCAAAACCTTGCAAGGAATCATATATCTATCAAATATCTCCTTTATCCGGGATCTCCGAACTGCTATAGAAAATGCCAATAAATCCATCATAGACAAGTATGAAATTTCATTGGATGTGGCAGATAAAGTTTCTGAACAGGCAAAAGAAAACGGACAATTTATTTACAAACAATCTATCATTGATGAGGTCCTTCAGCCTGTTGACGAGGCTTCATCCTTTCAAAATAAAAGCCTGAAAGATTATACCGGTTGGATGGATGGTAAAAGCTATTCTTCAAAAGAAGAGTTGACAAGCCAACTAACCGGCAGTATCGAAAGCATCAACAACAGTATATCCTACCATATAGCCTTCGATAGCTATACTGCTAAAAACCTTGTTTTCTCCATAACAAAAGCATCGAGCCATGGGATTTTGAAAGGAAACTTAAAGCTATGGTTTTTGCTGAGTTTTGGATTGATGATCATTGGGGCATTTATCTATTTTTATGGTACGTATTCCAATATTCCTCCGGGCATTAAAAACAACCATATTTTCATGGACGCCATTTCAAGCAAAGGATGGCTGGGGGTTGCTTTGGGCACGTTCATGATTGCGTTTTATGTATTCCTCTACTTCTATCCGGAATACCTGACAAACTGGGTTTTGCTTGTCGATCCGATCAGCTACCGGCTCAATGGAGGCCCTGCAAGTCATTGGTTTTTATATGGATTTTTATACACTTTGGCTGTATCAGTAATGGGCATCCGGATGATCCTGAAATATAGGCACAATACGTATCAGATTATTCGCACTATTTCAGTGATCTTCTTCCAAACGGCAATTGCCTTCATCATACCTGAAATCCTTATTGCCCTGAATAAACCCGGTTTTGACTTTAAAAACATCTGGCCATTGGATTATGATTTCTTTTACAGTTACAACTTAACTGCACTGATGGAAAGCGGCATGCTTGGATGGTTTATGCTGTTCTGGGGACTTGCATTAATGATTATTGCCGTACCTGTGATTACCTATTTCTTTGGAAAAAGGTGGTATTGTTCATGGGTGTGCGGCTGCGGAGGATTGGCAGAAACATTGGGAGATCCATTCCGGCAGCTTTCTGATAAAACACTAAAAGCATGGAAAATTGAGCGCTGGATGATCCACTCTGTTTTGGTTTTTGCAGTAATCAACACCGGCGCTGTTCTTTATACTTTTTTTACCGGAAGTTATTCCTTGTTGGGCATTGGCACTGAAAGCATAAAGACCAGTTATGGATTTCTGATCAGTTCTATGCTGGCCGGAGTCATTGGAACCGGTTTTTATCCGTTGATGGGCAACCGTGTCTGGTGCCGATTTGGCTGTCCTTTAGCTGCTTACCTTGGCCTAGTTCAACGATTCAAATCCCGATTCCGCATCACCACCAACGGAGGACAATGCATCTCCTGCGGCAATTGCTCCACCTATTGTGAAATGGGCATTGATGTACGCTGGTATGCCCAGCGCGGACAAAATATCATCCGGTCTTCATGTGTCGGTTGTGGAATATGTTCGGCAGTCTGTCCGAGAGGGGTATTGAGGCTGGAAAACGGGCCGGAAAAAGAGAGGATTAATGTACCTGAGTTGATTGGGAATGAGAGTTTGTAAGGGACTTAGTCAATCAATAACAATCATTTTCATAACAATTCATATTTCAAATTTATCTTTACACTATGAGTAAGATATTTGCTAATCATTTACACACTGGTACTCCTGTACACGCCGGATCTGTAATTCTTGATGAAATTGAAGCAAGGCACCATAAACAAAAAGATATTGCCAAAAAAATGAGCATTTCTCCAACCATGCTTTCTGATTTAATTCATGGAAGGAGGAATATAAGTGCAGAATTGGCATTAAAACTTGAGAAGGCATTTAATATTTCAGCAATGTTTTGGTTAAACTTTCAAAATAAATACGATCTTGATATAGCCCGTAAAAAGGAATTGGCAGTTTTATAAATCTTCGATTCCTCCTTCTGGTCTTAGGTCTCGCTCATATCAGGAGGTAAAAATTAAGGGGCCATCTAATAATAACCAGATATCTCCATTAATTCGTAACTCTTCTCAACTCCTCAGCAGATCCAACAGATCGTTTCCTGGCGCCTTTGATTTTGTTGTTCCCGAATTTCTGAGTATAAGTGATGGTAAATATCCTTTTATCAAATTTAATATTGCCATCGAGTTTAAATGGAGCATTACTAACAGTTTTCCATTTATATTGGCTTGTTTCAAAAATATCATTAACTGAGAACCTTAGTGTTCCATTGGCATTTAACTCTTTCTGAATGCCCAGATTTACAAATCCTCGCGCGCGCCAGTTAAAATAACCGTTGATTACAGGAGACATATAAAATCCTGATAGCTCCAATGTAAATTTTTTAGGGAGTTTAAACGTCTGTGTGGTATTGAATCTATATCCAACCTGACTCCTTTTATACAAATCCTCATCATATTTCGTGGCGATCCGCTGCCAGTTCCCGGAAAGGTTGTTTTGCATTTCCCACCAATCTGTGATCTGGAAAGGGAAAGTGATGGTGGCTGACACGGTTTCTCTTTTGTCAATATTATCTGTTGTCCATACCAGGATATTGGTCTCCGGATCAAGTTGGGGTTGGAACCTAAGAATCGCATTTTTATCATGGCTGTATTGAAGAGAAAAAATAAAACTTTTAAAGGAATAATCCCCCTTGACATTATTGGTATATGTGGGAAGTATATTGGCATTGCCAGTGAAAAAAGTATATGGGTCAGCAAAAAGTACCCAAGGGGCCATCTGGTTAAATGTAGGTCTTGTGACCCTTCGTCCATAAGAAAATTGGATTAAGTTGTTTTCATTTATTTTCCTGGACAAATAAATTGTGGGAAAGAAGTCACCGTATTTCCGATCTACAACACCTTCTCCATCCAAAGTGCTCAGATAGGTAGTGGTATATTCATACCTCAGACCTGCATTGAGGGTGGTTTTTTCACCAATATTCACTTTCAGACTTGCAAATGCAGCTAGAATATCTTCGGTAAGATCTGCGTAACTACTCACTGAATCATTTACAAACCAGTCCTCTCCAATTTTTTCTTCCAATTGGATATCATTGATCAAGTCTGAAAAAGTTCCTTTTATCCCAGTTTCTAAAGTTGCTGAACCACCCAAATTCATTGAATAGTCAATTTTCGCTACCCAAATATTGATAGGCGTATCTTTAGATATTCGGAAATTTTCTTTTTCAATCAATGACCCCTCTTCATCGTAATAGTCATTGTTGTAGTAGGAAGGATTGTAATTATCATACTTGAGATAATCCAGGTTGGCATTTAATACCTGACCTTTATCAAATGTATGTTGAATGTTCACATTTCCCATTATATGTTTCCAATGATTGATTTCGCTGCTTTCAATTTCCACAAGTGTATCTGGCGACACGGAATACTCAATAGAAGAATTTGTAAACGAAGTCATTTGAAATCGGTTATTATACCCACTCATTAATCCACTCACTATGGTGTTTTTTCCAAGATAATAGTCAAATCCAAATCGGAAATTATGTGTTGAACGTTGAGTATCTCTGTCAGCCTCTCTGGAAGAAATAATCGATTCAGCATTATTAGATACTTGCCTATAGTCATTCCACAATTGATTCGACTCTCTATAATTATAAGAGTAATTGCCATATAAGCTTAATTTCTTAGCCTGATGGCTCAGATTGAGGCTTGTGCCCGCCCTCGGTCCTGATCCATATCCCAGATTAACCATTACAGATCCATTAGTACCCACACCGGTTCCTTTTTTCATAACGATGTTGATGAATCCAGCATCTCCGTCAGCATCGTAATTGGCAGGTGGAACAGTCATAATCTCGATTTTTTCAATATCACCGGCATTGATTCCTTCCAGCATCTGGTAAACTGCTGTAATATCCATCCGGCTTCGTTTGCCATTCATGAGTACTACAACACCATCTTTCCCTCCAAGAGAAAAGGAGCCGTTCTGACGATTAACAAATACACCCGGTGATTTTTCCAACACATCAATTGCGTTTTGACCAGATGAACTGATACTACTTGAAACATTTACTATCATTTTTCCCATCTCCATTTCATAAAGAGGTTTGTCAGCTTTAATCACTACTTCATCCAGCTCTTGCGTATCCACTGACAAAATGATATCTTCTAATGTGAATTTTTTTTGTTCTGAAAAGTTGATTTCTGATGAATATGATTTCTTAAAACCTACCATATAGGATGCAATGATATAATCTCCTTTGTCAATATTTGATAAGGAATAAAATCCATCCTGGTTTGCCACGGCTCCTTTCACCAGAACTGAATCTGAACTGGAAAGTAACAATACATTTGCGAATGGTATGCCGGAATCATTAATGTCTTCAATTTTTCCGTTAATAGTGAACTGTGAAAATACTTGATGAGATAATGTTAAAAGGAATAAAATAAGAAAGGTGTATAATTTCATGGTTGTGGTTGTTGATTGTAAGTAATTGGTTTCAAAATTGGTTTAAATATTAATTAGATACTGGCGATAATCAGTATTTTCTTTTTAATATGGTTATTAAACCTACTTAAATTCGAAGTACGGTTATGTCGGGACAAAAACAAAATATTTTAAAATAAATTTTTAAGGGCAATTATTCTTCTTTCATGCTTTTAGTAATTTATGTGCTGGTGATGTTGAACCTGCAAGTAATATTCAATGCCTGATACCCGCTTGCAGGCTCTTCGAGTTAATGAGACAGGTTTAAAGAAAGGTATCATATCATTGAACCCCCTCTGGTCCTTAGCGTCTCGCTAAGACCAAGTACTAATCGAGAAAATTAATATCGATTTCACCAGCATTCTCCTCATATTCACCAATCCTACTCAATAACCAATCTGATGGGTTTTCCATAAACCCTGATTCTACTGGATTATTATGAATATAAACAATTTACTATTGTAAGATTTCATTAGTAAAAAACTCAATGGAATAATTGTGTTGTTGCCAAAGTTGATCCTAACGAGAATAAGACCAGAAGGGGATAAATGCACCCGAATTTATTGGGGATGAGAGTTTGTTGTAAGTAATTTTTAATTATTGCCTCCCCAGCTTTTCACTAAAGGCCCATCAATTCCATAAACCGGATCGGATTCCGGTAATGGAACTTTGGCAATATTTTGATCAGTCTGTGGACGTTCACCAGGTTTGCCATAATTCATATCCCAGCTTTGCCCGGGAGGATATGCCCCCACACATCTAAAATCCGAACTGGAACCCAGGTTTTTATGTGCAACTCCTGCAGGAATAATGATTACATCTCCAACCTGTCCATCCAAAATTATCCCATCAGGCCCTCCAAGCTGAACACTTACCGATCCACTATAAATGCCCAACACTTCATGGACAGTACTGTGATAATGATGGTAGGGATATACACCATTTCTCCATGAACCGCCCCACCCGTTATTGTGAAAAATTTTCTCAACCGCCCCGGCAGGATTTTCTGATGGAATAGCAATTGCACTCTTATAAACTAAAAGCGGCAATTTTCCATTGTTTGGAAATGTGCCATCATCTGTTATTAATTCGTATATAATCTCCTGGTATTGATTTATCATAAATTGAATTTACTAAAATCATAGGTAAGTCTCGAGAAAATCAAAAACTTTGTTCAAGGATTGCTTCCAGTTCCCGGCTATGAATATTTTTAGCAATAATTTCTCCTTTGGGATCTAAAAGAATAGTTGTTGGAACATTTACAATATTGTACAATTGTATCATTTCTGAATCGAAATATTTTAAATCAGAAACATGCTGCCATTCCAGGCCATCCTGTTCTATGGCTTTTAGCCAGTTTTCCCTCTTCTTATCAAATGAAATGCCCAATATCTCAAAATGCTCTCCTTTAAATTTATTATATACTTTCACCAGTTCAGGATTCTCCATCCTGCACGGCTGACACCAGGAAGCCCAGAAATCAAGAAATACATATTTTCCACTAAATGATGATAATCGCATCAAATTTCCATCCGGATTAGGCAATGAAAAGTCTGGCGCGACTGACCCATTAGCCAATTTTTTGACGTTTTGGTACCTTTCATCTAATAGTTTTAATTGCCAGGAGTCTGGAATAGAATTATTAAATAACGTTATCTGATCTCCATAAAAGTCCAAATTTTGCTCAATGTCAAAGTGTTCCGTTAAAATCAGCCAGGCAGCTAAATGACCATTCAACGAACTTACTGATTGCTTCAAATATTCATAGAATTCATTCTCGTTTTCCATGAATTCCTCTCTCAAGGCAGCGAGTCCTGTAGTGTCCTTTTGATTTTTCAAATTCAGAAATTTTTGCCTGCTTAGGTTTTCTTCCAATTTGTAGTTGGATGATACGTCATAAACTTTAC
>DAOVVI010000243.1 GCA_030637245.1 Cyclobacteriaceae bacterium | reverse complement strand
TGATTAATGTTGCGAGGTATATTTATGAATTTATCGGTGTAGCAATACCCATGAAAAAGCTTCATCCCCGTTACACGAATGAACCGACTGAAGATCAAATAATTTATTCATCAAATGATGATCGGGAAGAAATATCAGATATTGACCCAAGGTGGAGTGAGTTAAAGAAATTAAAGAATAAAGAATAAAATAAATTATGGCACATCCTAAAAGAAAAATTTCTAGAACCAGAAGAGATAAGCGTAGAACGCATATAAAATTGGTTGAGAAAAATTTGGTTGTTTGTCCTACTACCGGAGAAACACATATGCCTCACAGAGCATTCTGGTACGAAGGTAAACTTTACTACAAAGGAAAAGTAGTAATGGAAAAAGAAGTATTGGCTTAGTAAAAGCATACAATAATCATTATTCAGGGAACGTAAGTTCCCTTTTTCATTTGTCTCAAAATAAAGAAAAATTAGCAAAAACCAGAGTAGCTGATTTCATAGAATTGAATATATTTGACTATGGAATATCCTCTGAAATTAATTTTTTCCAAAGAATATGCATCGGCTTTCTTTGATTTTCTAAAAACACATTTTTATTTCCATTATAGATTTTTAAATTTAAATGTAAATTTGATTTATGGCTACTACGGCAGATTTTAAAAACGGCTTATGCCTTGAGTACAATAATGATCTATATACTATTGTAGATTTTCAGCATGTGAAACCCGGGAAAGGTCCCGCTTTTGTCCGTACGAAACTTAAAAATATTAAGACAGGGAGAGTAATTGAGAATACGTTTAACTCCGGCGTAAAGGTCACTACTGCCCGTATTGAACGACGACCTCATCAATATCTTTACAGTGATGACATGGGGTATCATTTTATGGATGCTTCTACATTTGAGCAAGTAGGCTTGCAAGTGGAGCTGATTGACGGACATCAATTTTTAAAGGAAGGTCAGGAAGTAGATGTAATATATCATGCAGAGACAGAGGCGCCTTTAAGCGTTGAGCTACCTTCTTTTGTGGAATTGAAGATTGTTTACACTGAACCGGGGATTAAAGGAGATACAGCAACAAATGCCACAAAACCTGCTAAATTAGAAACCGGGGTTAAAATACAAGTCCCTTTGTTTGTCAATCAAGACGAAGTTATAAAAGTCGATACAAGAACAGCGTCATATTCTGAAAGAGTAAAATAAAATATATGAAAGCGAAAGAAATCAGAGACCTAATTGATTTTATTTCAAGCTCAGGTTTGGATGAAGTCAATATTGAGACTCAGGAATTTAAAATATCAGTAAAAAAGAACACACCGGTTATTAACAACACAATTGCCGAAGCTCCGGGTGCAGCGGCTTCTTCTCCAAAGGTTTTTGAAGCTCCGGTAGTAGCCGCGCCATCCATTACCTCTTCAATTCCGGAAACTCAAAGTTCAGAAGAAGAAAGTAAATATATTGAGATCAAATCACCAATGATCGGAACTTTTTATATTACACCGAGTCCTGATGCGGAAGATTTTGTAAAAATCGGAGATATTGTTAAAGTTGGTCAAACGGTTTGTATTGTAGAAGCAATGAAACTTTTTAATGAGATCGAATCTGAATATTCCGGTAAAATTGTAAAAGTATTAGTTGAGAATGCCTCTCCTGTAGAATTTGATCAACCCTTATTCTTAGTTGATCCTTCTTAATATTATTATAGTTTTTAATTTACTGATTTTAAATCGTGTTTAAAAAAATACTAATAGCCAATAGAGGAGAGATTGCTCTTCGCATCATAAGAACTTGCCGGGAAATGGGGATTCCAACAGTCGCGGTATATTCCACTGCCGACCGCGAGAGCCTGCATATACGATTTGCCGATGAGGCTGTGTGCATAGGTCCGGCGCCCAGTAGTACTTCTTATCTCAACATTCCCAATATTATAGCTGCTGCAGAAATCACCAATGCAGACGCCATTCATCCCGGTTATGGATTTCTGGCTGAGAATGCAGAGTTTTCGAGAGTCTGTGAGGAAAATGATATAAAGTTGATTGGCCCTTCGCCGGAAATGATCAATAAAATGGGCGACAAGGTAACTGCCAAGGAAACTATGATAAAAGCCGGTGTCCCCACTGTTCCAGGTTCTGGCGGACTTTTAGAAGATGTTAAAGAAGGGAAAGGGCAGGCAAAAAAGATAGGTTATCCTGTAATACTCAAGGCGACCGCCGGAGGTGGAGGTAAGGGCATGAGAATTGTTAAAAAGGAAAGCGAATTTCAGGGAGCCTGGGATTCAGCAAAAATGGAAGCAGGCGCCTCTTTTGGCAATGAAGGTCTTTACCTTGAGAAATTTATTGAAGATCCAAGGCATGTGGAAATTCAGATCATTGGTGACAAATATGGGAAAGTGTGCCATTTGTCCGAAAGAGATTGTTCTATTCAGCGGCGACATCAAAAACTTGTGGAAGAAACTCCCTCACCTGTAGTGGATGATGCTCTTCGAAATAAAATGGGCGAAGCGGCAGTAAAAGGTGGTGAAGCTATAAAATATGAAGGCGCCGGTACAGTAGAATTTTTGGTGGATAAGAAAGGAGATTTTTACTTCATGGAGATGAATACCAGGATACAGGTAGAGCATCCTATAACTGAACAGGTAACCAATTTTGACCTGATTAAAGAGCAAATTAAGGTTGCTGCCGGAGAGAAAATTTCGGGCATTAATTATTATCCTCAATTGTATTCCATGGAATGCAGGATCAACGCTGAAGATCCCTCAAAAGACTTTCGGCCTTGCCCGGGAAAAATAACCTCACTTAATTTCCCCGGTGGTCAGGGCATAAGACTTGACAGTCATGTATATGCAGGATATACTATTCCACCCAATTATGACAGCATGATAGCCAAATTAATTGTGACTGCACAAAGCAGGGAGGAATGCATTGTTAGAATGAATAGAGCGTTGGACGAATTTATAATCGAAGGAGTAAAAACCACCATCCCATTTCATAAAAAACTCATGACGGATGAAATCTTCAATTCCGGCAAATTCACAACCAATTTTCTGGAATCATTTGATTTTAGTGACCTATAGTTAAAAAAAGGTTGCCTCAATCTTATTTCCTATTTTTATTGGTTCTAATAAAATTTGTCTTACTGAAGTCATTTTGCGACTAATCAGCCGATAGGATTAATAATCATAAAACCATTTTTTCATTCTTTCCGTAAAATCAACCTATTAGTTATGACATTTCAAGAATTTAAAGAAACTCAAGGCAATTCAACGCCTCCTGAACACATTTCTCATAATCTATTGGCACTTTGGCAAGATGCGAATGGAAATTGGGATGAAGCGCATAACATCGTTCAGAAAACCAGCGGATTTGAAGGAGATTGGATTCATGCGTATTTACACAGAAAAGAAGGAGATATGTCTAATGCATCTTATTGGTATTCCAGGATTGGGAAATCACGCCCTGAAATGTCGTTAAATCAGGAGTGGGAGGAATTAGTAAAACATTTGATAGACGAAGAAGGTTAAACTATTCGTTTTGACTAAACACTTTTGTGCATTATTAGGTTTTATCGTTTGCGATGTAATAACATAAATCATGTTTATTATTTAGATGAATATTAAAAAACTATTCTTTTTCAGTCTTTTATCGATTGGTATTATTCATATTGTTGTTGGTGAAAAAAGCGATAGTTTATCACATAATTCAAAAAAAAATAGATATGAATCATGCATTGTCCGACCTACTTTTTTTGAATTTTCAATAAGGACTTTACCTGCTGTTAATTTCTATCCCAGAAGAGATATTCCTGAAGCTGATGATTTTAACAGGAATAAACTTTATACCTTGAAGCTAAACATCCCACTAATTTTATCGAATAAGCTCGATGTTATTGCACAATTAAGATACAAAAATGAACAATTACATTTAGGAGAATTTGAAGATGCATATAAGAAAAAAATTCATTTTGACAACGCAGGAGTGTCTTTTGTGTATCAATATGATTTTAATGAAACCTATTATTTAGCAGGTCATTTTGGAGGTTCTTTTAAATCAGACAAATTCAGTTTTGAGCAGTTTTCGTCTATCTTAGATTATAGCAGTTCTCTTTTATTTGGTAAAAATATTGATTACGGGAAAATAGGTTTTGGGGCAATTTTCGGTAATTCTCTTGGTAGATTTAGAATCTATCCGCTATTTCTATTTGATTATGAAATCTCTGATAAATGGAAGCTTGAAGTGAAACTGCCGAAAGAGTTAAAGATACGAAGAATTCTACAACCAGATAATTTTTACCTTATTGGTGGAGCTGAAATGCGAGCCGCGTCATACTTCATTTCAGAAGATATTTTACCTGATGAAAAAAATCTTGAATACCGTCGTGGCGCTGTAGAACTAAATATTGGAATTGAAAAGGAAATTTCAGATTTCTTATGGTTTGGGGTTGAATTGGGAATTACTCAACCTATTTATTCTGCTTTAGTCAAGAGAGGAGATCCTACCAGAAATAAACTATTCAATTTTAACCATTCTTTCACACCCTATGGGTCTGTGTCGATTTATATTGTACCTCC
>DAOVVI010000514.1 GCA_030637245.1 Cyclobacteriaceae bacterium | reverse complement strand
TTACCCGATTGATTGCTTTTTGAAAACAGGTTAAATATGAATCCGGCAATGATTGGAAGGATCATCATATTGATGATATCCAGCATCATGGACCAAAATTTAATTTCAATGTATTGACCAGCTAAAACCTTCATTAAAAGTGGCGTCATTAATGGAGATAATAAGGTAGCTATGGCAGCTAATGTTACAGCAAGCGCCAGATTCGCCTTGGCAATATAAGACATAACATTTGATGCAAGGCCACTAGGAGCGCATCCGATCAAAAGGATACCGGCGGCTATTTCAACAGGAAAATTGAACAGCGAGGCAATAGTAAATCCTACAATGGGCATAATACTATATTGTGCTACAATTCCTATGATAACTCCTTTGGGCATTTTGATCACCCCGGCAAAATCCTTGACACTCATTTGTGATCCCATGCCAAACATAATGATCTGCAGTAGCGGAACGATCAAACGTTTAAATTCAAAATCTCCAGCCTTTAGAAAAAACTGCGGGAAATACATTGAAAGGGTAACTGCAGCAAAGATCCAAACGGTATAAGAAAACCTTTTGAGCTTATCAAATCCATTAAAACTGAGTGCGAGTAAAATAAAAAAAAGTGATAGAAACGGTCCGGTTCCAATAGATGCACCGGTAAGTAGAATTGCTACAAAGGCCAGCAGACACACTAAAGCACCACCTAGTAATATTTTATATATGATCTTATTGTTTGTCATGGGTCTATTTTAAATAAAAGTTGCTCTTTAGGTTTAATAGTTTCTATTGATGAATTAAGTTGAATATTTCAAAAAAAATTATGATAATTATACTTAGATATTTTCTAATCTCAAAACAATAATCTAAATGAAGCTAAAAAATAGTTCAATCCGGTTAAAAAAAATTTTATCTTCTCCAAAGCAAAAATCAAATCACTCAAGAAGGGATTTTATACAAAAAGCCGGACTGGGCGGCCTGGCGCTTGGTTATATGTTGGATGGTAATGTGGAAAAAGAACTCGAATACTCCACACAAAAAGTGAATAGAAGCTCCAGCCCTTCCGACCTGAAAATTACGGACCTCAGAATTTCTTTTACCTCGAAAGCACCAATCATTAAAATCGATACGAACCAGGGCATTTATGGTTTAGGGGAGGTTCGCGACCATGGAAGCCCGAAATATGCCTTGTTTCTCAAGAGCAGATTATTGGGTAAAAATCCATGTAACGTGGAGCAGCTTTTTAAGATGATTAAGCAATTTGGCGGACAAGGACGACAAGGAGGAGGGGTTTCCGGTGTGGAAATGGCATTGTGGGATTTGGCAGGAAAAGCTTATGGAGTTCCAGTGTATCAATTGTTGGGAGGAAAGTACAGGGATAAAATACGGATTTATGCGGACACACCTTCTTCTTCCGATCCAAAAGTTTATGCGACCAGGATGAAATCAAGAATAGAAAAAGGATTTACCTTTTTGAAAATGGATTTTGGCGTTCAGTTGGTGAAAGATATTCCCGGGGCTTTGATAGGCGCTGATGTTTGGGATCAGAAAAAACAATGGTCTGAAGATCTTGGCAGCTATGGCATGACGAAACACCCTTTTACCAGGATTCAGATAACTGATCTTGGTTTGGAAAAAATGGTGGAATATGTCCACCAGGTGAGAGACATTGTCGGGTATGAAATTCCAATGGCTGCGGATCACTTTGGCCATATTGGTGTAAATTCATGTATCAGGCTTGGAAATGCTGTAGAAAAGTATCAATTGGCATGGTTAGAAGATTTGGTACCCTGGACATTTCACGATCAGTGGAGGCAAATTACAGAAGCCATTACCACACCAACATTGACAGGAGAAGACATTTACCTTAAAGAAGAATTTATTAAACTCATCGATAAAAAAGCTGTGGATATGGTGCATCCAGATCTGGCTTCTGCAGGAGGAATACTGGAAACTAAGAAAATTGGAGATTATGCCGAGGAGCATGGTATTGCCATGGCGATGCATTTTGCCGGTACGCCGATTTCGTTTTTGGCCAATGTACATTGTGCAGCAGCAACAGAAAATTTTATAGCTCTTGAACATCATGATGTGGATACTCCCTGGTGGGAAGATTTGGTAAAGGGCATTGAAAAACCAATACTTAAGGATGGTTTCGTAAAAGTGCCTGAAACTCCGGGCTTGGGTGTAGATTTAAATGAGGAGGTGATCAAAGAGCATTTACGCGAAGGAGAAAAATACTTCGCACCTACTCCGGAATGGGATAAAGACCAGAGCTGGGATAGGACTTGGAGTTAAGAAAGGATTTATTTGGCAGCGGCAGCGGCAGTGGCAGGAGGCAAGAAAGGGTAAAAGCCGTAAAAAGTAGCTGTAGGCAGTGAATGATGAAGAATAAAAATTGATTGATAAAGGGTGAAGAAAAAAAGTAGTTTTAGAAGGAGGTGGGAAAACGAGGTTTATGTGGTAGTAAATGGT
>DAOVVI010000413.1 GCA_030637245.1 Cyclobacteriaceae bacterium | reverse complement strand
TTCCAAAATCATATGAAGAAGGTAAATATGTTATCGTTTTTATTGGATTGGCAAATCTTGTCAAAATGGGTGGGGGCAGTAATGATTCTATCATTACCTATTCCAAATACTATAAAATGACCACTCTTTTTTTAATTCTGTTGGTTTTTCTGATCATTATATTAAATTTCATTTTCATACCTGCTTTTGGTATGACAGGAGCTGCTCTTGCGTCGCTTTTAGCACTTTTTATTTTTAACCTGATAAAGTTCATTTTTATTAAAATTAAGCTCGGATTTAATCCTTATAATTTTCAATTCATTATTGTCTTAGCAATATCTACCCTTATTTATTTCGTCATTCGCACCCTTCCTGATATAGATAATTTCATAGTTGAAGTTATCATGGATAGCGTTGTTACTACTATTCTTTTTTACCTGTCAGTAAGATATCTGCCAATAGCCTCAGAGATTAATTTATTCATCAAACAAATAACTCAAAATGCTGCCAATATCTTTAGATCAAAAATTAAATAACGATTGTTTCAAATTAAAAATTTAATCCTACCTTTGTATCTTGAAAATTCAAGACGAGTAATATTGTCCCATGGTGTAACTGGCAACACGTCTGGTTTTGGTCCAGAAGAGTCTAGGTTCGAGCCCTAGTGGGACAACAAAAATCCCGGATTTTATTCGGGAATTTTATTTTAGATAATTCAATTTTTCCTATGCCAAAGGTCAAACTTTTCTCAGGTACAAACACGCTTTACTTAGCCAGGAAAATTGCCCTTGAGTATGGCAAACCTTTAGGCGAATTAGAAATCCAAAAGTTTAGTGATGGTGAAATGTCGCCCTTTTTTAAAGAATCTGTAAGAGGATGTGACGTCTTTTTAATCAACTCTACATTTGCACCATCAGATAACCTATTGGAACTCCTCCTCATGATTGACGCGGCTAAAAGAGCAAGCGCCAAATATGTAACCGTGGTGATTCCATATTTTGGATATGCCCGTCAGGACCGGAAAGACAGACCAAGAGTTTCTATAGCTGCAAAGCTGGTTGCAAACTTAATTTCTGCAGCCGGCGCCGACAGGATTATGACTTGCGATTTACATGCAGGTCAAATTCAGGGATTCTTTGACATTCCTGTTGACCATCTTGACGGCTCATATATTTTTGCTCCATACGTGCGAAGTCTTCAACTTGAAAATTTACTTATAGCATCCCCGGATGTTGGAGGAACCAAAAGAGCCAGGTCCTTTGCCAAGCATTTTGAAGTTGACATGGTTGTAATTGATAAATACCGGAAAAGGGCAAATGAAGTGGCGAGCATGCAGGTAATTGGCAACGTTGAAGATAAGGATATTGTGCTTGTTGATGACCTGATAGACACTGGGGGAACATTATCTAAAGCCAGCATTGTATTGAAAGAAGAAGGCGCCAGATCGGTCAGAGCAATTTCAACTCATCCAATTCTTTCAGGCAATGCCTATGAAAATATTGAAAATTCTTCATTGGAGGAATTGGTAGTTACAGATACCATTCCATTATACAGAGAAAGTAAAAAAATAAAAGTGTTGAGTGTGGCCAACTTATTTGCAAAAGGGATAAGAAAAACACACACCAACGAATCAATCAGTTCATTATTTATTCATTAAAATTTATTAATAAAATGCGTACAGTTGAGGTTATAGGGTATAAAAGAGCAAATCTCGGAAAAGCAGATGCAAAGCGGCTCAGAGAAGAAAGCCAGGTTCCATGTGTATTATATGGTGGAAAAGAACAAGTTCATTTTCATGCGCCAATGATTCTTTTCAGAGAGCTTGCATATACACCGGAAGCAGCTTTTGTAAAATTAAACATTGAAGGGAGCGAGTATTCAGCTATTTTACAGGATATCCAATTTCATCCGGTAAGTGAAATTATCCTTCATGCCGACTTTCTGGAACTTTCTGACGACACACCAATCAAAATGGATATTCCTGTCATATTTACAGGTAAAGCACCGGGTGTGGACCAAGGAGGTACATTAATGGTCAAGCTAAGAAAAGTTAGAATTAAAGCATTGCCGGCCAATATGCCGGAGGTCATTAGTCTGGATATTAGCGGCTTGGTTCTGGGAAAATCAATAAAGGTGGCTGAGATTGACGTCAAAGACTTCGAACTATTGAATAGCCCGAGAGTAACAATCGCAACGGTTGATATTCCGAGAATGATCCTAGAAGAAGAGGAAGAAGAAGAAGTTAGTGAAGAAGGAGAAGGAGAAGAAGGAGAAGAAGGAGAAGGAGGAGAGGAATCATCTGAATCTTCAGAAGGAAAATAAAAAGTTACTAACAATAATTTTAAAATCCTGCTTATCTTTCTTAAGCAGGATTTTTTATTTATAAAGGAAATAATGAAGGTATCATGAAGTTCTTAATTGTCGGACTAGGAAATATTGGAGCAGAATATGAGTTGACAAGGCATAATATTGGTTTTCTTGTTGCTGACTATCTGGCTGATGAAGCTAAGGTCTCATTTCAAACCGGCAGGCTTGCAAGTAGTGCAAATTTCAAACACAAAGGTAAAAATATCCACCTGGTAAAACCATCTACCTACATGAATCTAAGTGGTAGAGCGGTCAATTACTGGATGCAACAATTGAAAGTTCCAATTGAAAAAACACTGGTTATAACAGATGATATTGCTTTTCCGTTGGAAAGAATGCGAATGAGAGCAAAAGGATCAAATGCAGGTCATAACGGGCTGAAAAACATTGAAGAAACAATAGGAAATAATTATCCCAGGCTGCGTATTGGTATTGGCAGTGATTTTTCAAAAGGCAAGCAGGTTGATTATGTATTAAGCAGGTTTAGCGAACAAGAATTAGAATTATTACCAAAAGTGATAGAAAATGCTGGAAGTGCAGCCCTGTCATTTTGTGTGATCGGTATCGAACGAACTATGAATTTTTTCAATACCTAATTCGTTCGGATTGCAACCACCGGATCTAATCTTGCAGCCATTAAAGCCGGAATAATACCGGAAGCCACCCCAACAAAAGTAGAAATTCCAATTCCTAGTACGATATTTTTAATCATTAAAGTGAGAACGAATGATCCCAAAGGGATGAATGTGGCAAAATAAACAAGGATCAAACCAAATCCCCCTCCAATCAAACTAAGGAAGATTGCCTCAAATAAGAACTGGAAC
>DAOVVI010000018.1 GCA_030637245.1 Cyclobacteriaceae bacterium | reverse complement strand
CCCGAAATCGTCATCCACATAAATTCCGGGAATATAATTATTGAATCATTTGTTGATCCTGATGCAATTTATCAGGAAGTAATTTCAAATGGAATTTATATTAAATCCGATGAACAAAGCATTGGACCATTGACTTCTTCTACCTCAAAAAGACAATACATGGATCATGTACAGAAGAGTAAATCTGCCATTGTCGTAGGTGGATTTTATGAGATGAACTATTGTATCGAGTTTACAGCAAATACAACATCATTTGATCCCCTGATCTGTTATCAAAGATTAAATGTCCTATCTCCCATGCCTTTTTCTTCCTTTATGCGAATCGGAGAAGTATATCTCATTTGCGCTTCACCGGAACGATTTATAAAAAAAAGCGGGTATAAGATTATTTCACAACCAATTAAAGGTACAATACGCAGAAGTTTTGATAAAAAAGAAGATGAAGCCTTAAAAACAGCGTTGAAAAATAGTGAGAAGGAAAGGGCGGAAAACCTAATGATCGTGGATCTTGTACGCAATGATTTGGCCAAAAGCGCACAACCTGGAAGTGTTGCTGTTGACGAGCTATTTGGAATCTATACATTTAATAAAGTACATCAAATGATATCCACAGTGTCTGCCAAACATAATAAGGAGATTTCAACAACAGATATTATAAAGCATGCTTTTCCCATGGGAAGCATGACAGGTGCTCCAAAGATCCGTGTCATGCAGGAAATCGAGTCAATCGAGCATTCTGCAAGAGGATTATATTCTGGTTCTGTAGGTTATTTTTCTCCCAATCAAGACTTTGATTTTAATGTGGTAATACGATCAATAATTTATGATTCAAAAACTGGTAAGATCTCCTTTCACGTTGGAAGCGCAATAACGTATGATTCAGATCCCGAATATGAGTACAATGAATGTTTACTCAAAGCTGAATCCTTGATCGAAGTTTTATCCTGATACCTGGCATAAATGATTAAATGATAGAATGATAGAATGAGTATTTCCCAGATGGTAAACAAATACCCTGCTTCCACCAAATCATACAAAAAAGCACTTTTTTTTCATGAGTAGGATTTCATTTCTGGATTAATCACAAGTCAGTAAGAAAATGGATGAGAAGAATTCTCCCCTGCGCATTTTATCGTTTACCCATTCAAGCATTTACTCATTCTACTAAAAAACTAAAAATTTAATAGTTAATTAATATTTAAACTCTGCCAATCTGTCATATTGCATTCATAATGATTATATTTGCAGCCTGTTTTTCTGAAACGGGTAGAAATCATAAAGAACTGAATGGAAAAGGTAATAAGCGATATTGGAATAATTTCAGAAAAGGAAAAAAATAGCGAAACTGGACTCATCAGCAAGGAGAATAATTCAGGTAAAAAAAAGAAGCTCTATGTAGAGAGTTATGGTTGCCAGATGAATTTTTCTGACAGCGAGATTGTCACTTCGATTCTGGCTAAGGAAGGCTATGACACTACCTCTGATTCAACGGAAGCAGACCTGATCCTGATAAATACGTGCTCGATCCGGGAGCGTGCAGAACAAACTGTCCGCAATCGTCTGAATCATTTCAATGGACTAAAGAAGAAACGGCCTGAACTAACCGTTGGTGTACTTGGCTGTATGGCAGAACGCCTAAAAAGTAAATTGTTAGAGGAGGAAAAAATAGTTGATTTGGTGGTCGGACCTGATGCCTACCGCGATTTACCAAATCTTGTCAGCCAGGTTGATGATGGACATAAAGCTGTTAATACCTTTCTTTCCAGGGAGGAAACTTATGCAGATATCAGCCCTGTAAGACTTAATTCCAATGGTGTAACTGCATTTATTTCTATCATGCGGGGTTGTGATAATATGTGTTCATTTTGCGTAGTGCCTTTCACCAGGGGAAGAGAGCGCAGTCGTGACCCACAATCTATAGTGAATGAAGCCAGGGATCTTTTCGAAAATGGATACAGAGAAGTTACACTATTAGGACAGAATGTAGATTCTTACAAATGGTCCTCTAATAAAGAATTCAAAGGGAAAGCTCAGATTGAAAAAGCAAATGAACAGGAAATAGTGAATTTTGCCCGGCTTCTGGAGATGGTGGCCAATGTTCATCAGGACTTGAGGGTTCGATTTTCTACATCCCACCCAAAAGACATTACCGATGAAGTACTTTACACAATGATACGCCATGAAAATATTTGTAAATACATTCATTTACCGGTCCAAAGTGGAAATACCCGGATTTTGGAAATGATGAATCGCACATACACCAGGAATGGGTATATCAATAAAATTGATGCAATTCGGGATATTTTAGGTGAGGAGTGCGGGATATCGTCAGATATGATTGTCGGATTTTGCTCAGAAACTGAAAAAGAGCACAAGGATACGCTATCGTTGATGGATTATGCACAATACGATTTTTCATATATGTTCATGTACTCCGAGCGGCCTGGTACACTGGCAGAAAAAAAGTACGAAAATGATATACCAGAGGAAATAAAAAAGAAAAGATTAAATGAAATAATTGAAAAGCAGCAGGAAATATCTCTGGCCAGGAATAAAAGAGATTTGAAAAAAGTCCATAAAATACTGGTTGAAGGATTCTCCAAAAGATCTGATAAGCATTTGCAAGGGAGGAATAGCGCCAATAAAGTAGTTGTTTTTCCGAAAGCCGCTTTCAAAAAAGGTCAATATGTGAATGTGATGGTAAATGATTGTACTACAGCCACACTTATTGGTGAGGCAGTCAACTAGTTTGTAAAGAAAATAGTGAAAAGTGAACGATCCTGAAATTCAAAATATAAAGCAAAGATTTGGAATAATAGGAAATTCTCCTCTGCTTAACCACGCTATTGAAGTCGCCGGCCAGGTAGCTCCAACCGATATGACAGTGCTTATAACCGGCGAAAGTGGAAGCGGTAAAGAATCTTTTTCTAAAATTATTCATCATTTAAGTGTCAGAAAGCATGGGAAATTTATAGCTATTAACTGTGGCGCCATACCGGAAGGGACTATTGATTCTGAGCTGTTTGGACATGAAAAGGGCTCATTTACAGGGGCACATGAAGCCAGGAAAGGATATTTTGAGGTTACGGACAATGGCACTATTTTCCTTGACGAAATAGGTGAATTGCCAATGGCTACCCAAGCCAGGTTACTTCGTGTTCTGGAATATGGTGAATTTATAAAAGTAGGTTCTTCAAAAGTACTAAAAACAAATGTACGAGTGGTTACTGCCACAAATATCAACCTGTTGGAATCTGTTGAGAATGGGAAATTCAGACAAGATTTATACTATCGATTAAATACTGTTCCAATATATGTTCCAGCATTGCGTGAGCGTGGATCAGATATTGTATTGTTGTTCAGGAAGTTTGCCTCGGATTTTTCTGAAAAATATAAAGTAAAATCATTATTTCTAACAGAGGACGCAAAGATTGTCCTGACCAAATATCGTTTTCCTGGAAATATCAGACAATTGAAAAATCTGGCTGAGCAAATCTCAGTACTTGAAATAAACCGGGAAGTCAACAGTGAAAAACTTCTTAAATACCTGCCTTCCGAAAGCAATTACCTTCCGGCCCTTTACCGGCAACAGCCCATAGATGAGAAAGCAGGTGTGTCAGAAAGAGACCTCTTGTACAAAGTCCTTTTTGACATGCGAAAGGATGTGAATGAATTGAAGAAACTTGTTCATGGTATGATCAGTGACGAAATAGTTGATCAAAATGGTGTGGAAAGTACGAGTACCGAAATTCTCAGAAATATCCCGGAGTCAAAAATATCAAGCGATATAACTCATGGTTCCTATGTCATCGACGGTTCAGAACCTGCCTATGATGTTAATAATATTGAAGATATTTCTCATGAAACAGAGCGCGATGAATCTTTATCAATTGAGGCAAAAGAAAAAGAGCTGATTATTAAAGCCCTAAGAAAAAACAACAATAAAAGAAAATACGCTGCCAGAGACCTTGGTATTTCAGAACGAACGTTATATAGAAAAATTAAACAATTTGAGATCGATGATTAGGCATATTTATATTATATTTCAATTGATGATCGTTTTGACAGGTTGCGGGGTATATTCATTTACCGGGGCAAATATTTCTCCTGAAATTAAGACCATTTCCATACAGACATTTTATGATGAAGTAGGAACAGGACCTCCGAATTTAAGTCAATTATTTACAGAAAAAATCAAAGACTATTATCAGCAAAATACAAGCTTGTCAATTGTATCAAGCGAAGGTGATCTTCAACTTGAGGGGAATATAGTTGGCTACAGATTAACTCCAATGGCCCCGAGAGCCTCAGGAAGTCAAAATTTTGAAGACGCGGATATTGCTGCGCTTCAAAGATTGACCATTACTCTTAAAGTGACATATTTAAATACACAAGACGATAGTTATGATTTCGAAAGTCAGAATTTTTCATTTTACCAGGATTATGATCCTGAAAAGCAAGATTTCAATAGTATAGAAGCAACTCTTGTGGAGGAGATATATGATGCGATTATTTTAGATATTTTTAATGCTTCCGTAGCGAACTGGTAGTCAAAAACTTTTACTTGTGGAAACAGACAGAATTAACTTACTTCTCAACAACCCATCTGAAGCAACTAAAGATGATATATTTCTTTTAGAAAATGAGATAAGTAAATATCCATATTCCCAGGTTCTCCATATTCTCCTTGCAAAAATTCAATTTCAACAAAATTTTAAAGAAAAGAATGAAAAATTAGCTATTGCTGCTATCTATTCTGGTGACCGCTCAATATTAAAAAAAGTCATCCAGGAAAAAGATTATCTGATAGATAACGAAAATATCATACCTCACCAGGGCCTCCCTGAATTCGAACCCGATGATAATGACAGTGATAACAACAATAAGTTAGGGTCAACGGAGCATACAAAAGAAGATGAAAGCTCGTCTATATTTGATGAAGTACTAAAAAATCTTGAACGGTTAAAATCTCTGCGTCAACAATTTCAATTTTTGGAATTGAATGAACCGGAGCCTGTGAGCCGGGAAAAATCCGTCAGAGAAAAAAAACCGGGAAAAAAAACAAAAAAAACTGAGAATGTTAAATCTGAAAACAGGAAACTTGAAAAAACCAAAACTAAAAAGGCTGATTCAAAGCAAAAAAAACTAGATGAAATATTAGAAAAGGATGAAGTATTAGATAGCCAGGTCAACGAATTTTTCTTAAGTGAGATTAAAGAAAATCAGGAATCAATAGAGCAGAAAAGAGCGGGTAATCATATTTTCCAGAAAAAGATCATTGAAAAATTTATTGAAGAGCAGCCGAGTATCGGAAGTGCAAAAAATGAAGTTGAAAAATCATCGGATGAGATCAATAAAGATTTATCTGAAAAGAGCACAAAATTTGGAGATGACCTGGTTTCCGAAAACCTGGCAATAATTCTATTAAAGCAAGGTAAGAAAGAGCGGGCTATTGATATTTATAAAAAATTAATTTGGAAATTACCACAAAAAAAGGCGTACTTTGCGGCTCGAATTGAAGAAATAAAAAAGTAGAAAGATGTTTACGTTTATAATTACACTTATTATCATCGCTTCATTATTGTTAATATTAGTCGTTTTAGCACAAAATTCTAAAGGCGGTGGATTATCCAGTCAATTTGGTGGTGGAGGCGGAGCCAGCCAGGTAATGGGTGTGAAAAGAACAGGAGACCTCCTTGAAAAAATAACCTGGGGCTTAGCAATTGCATTGCTGTTCTTAAGTTTATCCTCACATATGTTCTTATTAGAAAATGTTGAAAATCCTGGTATGAATAGTCCGACGCTCGAACGAGCAGAGGAACAAACAATTTTACCTCCGGCAAGTAATACCTTGCCGATTGAAGGTACTGATACGGATGCGAGTGGGTCCGATCTCGAAGGATTAGTTGACGAAACCCAGGAATAATCTCAATTGTGTCCTGATTTTTCAATTAGGCAGCCAATTCAGCCCTTAACATTTTTTTTGCAATAGGCAGATAACTTTCCAGGTATGGAAATTTTGAAGTGCTATAAATTGAATATGTTGCAGGATTGGGTGTCTCTTTATCCAATTTCACTATTTCTCTTTTAATTTGCTCATAAGTATTTGAAATTGATTTTTCTCTGGTATCCATGAAGTGGGTTTTAATCTGATCATCAATTTCTTTTAATCCTTTTAACGGGCTTAAAAAATACTTATATATTCTTACCGTTTTCAAATTTTCAGCAGATATAAACAGGTACCCTTCTTCGTTGTAAAGTGGTGAAATCCCTATCGGCTCTATTGTAATAGTTTCTTTAATCCTTTCGACCAAATCCTTACCAATTTGTACTTGTTCATCAAAGCGTATTAATCCATATTCCACAATTGACTCCAATTCCGCCGAAAGATCGGAATCTTTAATTTTCTTGCGATAATGAATCATTTGATGTTCAATATCCAGCCGAACAATACGCTTAGGAAATCTATTATCAATTCTCATCTTTTTTGTTTTAAACAACTTTAAATTTTGATAATGTTCGATGAGATCGGTTAAAACTGGATATAACTTTTTGTCAGAAAAGTGTTGCTGAACATGTTTTAAATATGACAGCATAATATATTTTTTATATTCAAAATCAATTAATCCATTTGTTAACCAGTTTTTTGTTAAATAGCCCATTTGTTAAAAATATAGCACAATTAAAGTTATATATTAATGAATTTCACAATTATAGTCAAGTATTATTTTCATAATTCCTCAAATTAATTGACAGTCTTAAAAGATCATTCATGCTAAATTGGCAGTTAAAAGTTCCTTTTTTATGCCATTTAGAATTTGGCACAGGAAATGTTAGAGGAACAGCAGATTTTAAAACAAACCTAAAATTTTTATATCAAAATGTCGAAAGTAAATATCAAACCACTAGCAGACAGAGTTCTGGTAGCACCTGATGAAGCTGAAGAAAAAACTGCTTCTGGAATTATTATCCCTGATACTGCAAAAGAAAAACCTCAAAAAGGTAAAATAGTTGCAGTTGGTAATGGCAAGCCGGACGAACCTTTGACTGTAAAAGTTGGTGATGCTGTATTGTACGGAAAGTATTCCGGCTCAGAGATTGCAGTAGATGGCGAAGATTATCTGATGATGAGAGAATCGGATATTTTAGCTATTATCTAAAAATTAATTTTAAACAAAAACTAAATAAAAATAAAATGGCAAAAGAAATATTCTTTAACACAGAAGCAAGAGAAAAGCTAAAAAAGGGAGTAGAAATCATATCAGAGGCAGTGAGCATAACACTTGGACCCAAAGGTAGAAACGTAATATTGGACAAGAAATTTGGCGCTCCTTCAGTCACCAAAGATGGTGTAACTGTTGCAAAAGAAATTGAATTGAAAGACCCGGTAGAAAATATGGGAGCTCAGTTGGTAAAAGAAGTTGCATCAAAAACAGCAGATGATGCTGGTGACGGAACAACAACTGCAACTGTACTAACACAATCTATTTTTGCTCACGGAATTAAGAACGTAACTGCCGGTGCAAACCCAATGGACCTTAAAAGAGGTATCGACAAAGCAGTAAGTCTTGTAGTTGAAGACCTGCAAAAACAATCCAATCCGATAAGTGATGAAAAAGAAATCGCCCAAGTTGCTTCAATTTCAGCAAATAATGACCTGGAAATTGGTGATATGATTGCCGATGCAATGGGAAAAGTAGGAAAAGATGGCGTGATCACTGTTGAAGAAGCTAAAGGTACTGGTACAGAAGTGAAAACAGTTGAAGGTATGGAATTTGACAGAGGATATCTTTCTCCATATTTCGTTACCAATACCGAAAAAATGGAAGCTGAGCTTGAAACTCCATATATCTTGATATATGACAAGAAAATCTCTGCCATGAAGGAATTACTTCCTGTATTGGAAAGCACTGCTCAAACCGGAAAACCTTTGGTAATTATCTCTGAAGATGTTGACGGCGAGGCTCTTGCAACCTTAGTTGTAAACAAAATCAGAGGATCTTTAAAGGTAGCTGCCGTTAAAGCTCCAGGTTTCGGAGACAGAAGAAAAGCAATGCTGGAAGATATCGCTATATTGACAGGTGGTACCGTTATATCTGAAGAAAGAGGTTTCAAGTTGGAAAATGCAACTCTTGATGATCTTGGATCTGCTGAAAAAATTAGTATTGACAAAGACAATACAATAATTGTTAATGGTGGTGGGAAAAAAGAAGACATTGACGCAAGAGTGAACCAAATCAAAGCTCAGATAGAAACTACAACTTCTGATTACGACAAAGAAAAACTTCAGGAGAGATTAGCTAAGCTTTCCGGAGGTGTTGCTATCCTTTATATAGGCGCTGCAACTGAGATAGAAATGAAAGAGAAGAAAGATAGAGTTGATGATGCATTGCATGCAACCAGAGCAGCCGTTCAGGAAGGAATTGTTGCCGGAGGTGGAATTGCATTTATCAGAGCTATCTCTGCTCTTGAAAAATTAAAAGTTGATAATACCGATCAGGAAACAGGTGTGAATATTGTTAAACTTGCTCTTGAAGCTCCTTTAAGAACTATTGTTACCAATGCAGGCGAAGAAGCATCTGTGGTTGTTCAAAAGGTAAAAGAAGGAAAAGATGATTTTGGTTTCAATGCAAGAGAAAACAAATTCGAAAAGATGATACCTGCAGGTATCATTGATCCTACAAAAGTCACAAGATTAGCTCTTGAAAATGCTGCTTCTATAGCTTCATTGCTGCTTACTACTGAAGCAGTTGTTGCTGATGAACCGGTAGACGAAAGTGCTGCTCCGGCAATGCCTCCAATGGGTGGCGGCGGAATGGGTGGCATGATGTAATCAGCCCTCAAAATACACTAATAAAAAAAGCCTCTATTGAGGCTTTTTTTATGACTGATAAATACAAAAGGTAGTATTTAATCCATTATATTTGTAATTCCATTTGTCAAACAAAAAGTGTTTTGACCCAGTTTTGAAAGATTCGAATTACAATAAATACCCATCGGAGCTAAGGAAAACGTTTTTCAAACCTAACGTTTATTAAATACCGAGTGTAAGCTCTGCGTTGAAACCGGGCCTCATCCCGATTGAGTCGGGACCTCGTACTTTTGTGCAGGTTAACAGTGGATTGTTGAGACAGTAGGGCAGCTCAAATCCTGTATATTTGGGGTTTGAATTAACTTCCTTGCTCCTGTGATGGGTTATTGTTCATAAGATAAGTCCCATACACGGATCGAATCCCATCTTCAAGCTCAATATTGTATTTAAAGCCAAGATTTTTCAATTTAGAAACATCCATAAGTTTGCGGGGTGTTCCGTCTGGTTTAGAAGTATCAAAAGTCAATTCACCTTCAAATCCAACAATTTGTTTGATCAACAAGGCCAATTCTTTGATTGAAACATCCTTTCCAACACCGATATTTACAAAACCGGAATCGCTATAATTTTGCATTAAAAAATAGCACGCCGAAGCTAAATCTTCAACATGCATAAATTCTCTTTTTGGATTGCCTGTGCCCCATATCTCTACACTCTTCTTCCTCTCCATTTTCGCTTCATGAAACTTTCTAATTAATGCAGGCAAAACATGAGAGTTTTTAAGGTCATAATTATCATTTGGCCCATACAGATTTGTAGGCATCACTGAAATGTAATCGCAACCATACTGATCTCTGTATGCATCACACATCTTGATGCCGGCAATTTTTGCAATAGCATATGGCTCATTAGTGGGTTCAAGCAATCCGGTGAGCAAAGCATCTTCTTTTAATGGTTGCGGAGCCAATTTTGGATAAATGCATGAACTGCCAAGAAATAATAACTTTTTAACATTATTCACGTATGATTGATGGATGATGTTATTCTGTATCATCAGATTGTCATACAAAAACTCTGCTCGATAAGTATTGTTGGCAACGATCCCACCTACCTTGGCTGCAGCTAAAATTACATAATCAGGTTTCTCTTTTTCAAAAAAAGAAACAACGTCAGGTTGGCTTCTTAAATCCAACTCACTTAATTCCCTTGTTATAAAGTTATGAAATCCTTCAGATTCTAATTTTCTGTGTATAGCCGATCCAACCATTCCACGATGTCCTGCAATATAAATTTTATCTTCTTTATTCATCATTCGTGATAATTGAATACTTTATGTCCACCTTTAAGTAATAACATATCTCTTTTAAACAACTCTATGTCCGAACTCATCATATCTTCCACTAATCCTTTTAGATCATATTCCAATTCCCATCCTAATTTTTGCTTTGCTTTCGTGGAGTCTCCAATGAGTAGTTCAACCTCAGTAGGCCGGTAATATCTAGGATCAATTTTAAGAACTAATTGTCCGGCCTTAAGCTGAAACTCTTTATTAGTACATCTAATGATTTTTGCAATTTCGTTAACTCCCTCTCCTTCAAATTCGATTTCAGCTCCCACCTCAGCAAAACTCATTTTTACAAAATCTCTTACTGTTGTGGTAACGCCGGTTGCAATAACAAAATCTTCAGGCACATCCTGCTGTAAAATAAGCCACATTGCTTTCACAAAATCTTTTGCATGCCCCCAATCTCTTTTGGCATCAATATTACCCAAATAGAGTATTTCCTGAAGACCCAGGGCTATACGTGCAACTGCCCTTGTAATTTTCCTGGTAACAAAGGTTTCTCCTCTTAATGGTGATTCATGGTTAAATAAAATCCCATTACAAGCAAACATATTGTAAGCTTCACGATAGTTCTTCGTGATCCAATATCCATATAATTTTGCGGCGGCATAAGGTGATCTTGGGTAAAAAGGTGTAGTCTCAGTTTGAGGTGTTTCCTGTACCAATCCATAAAGCTCTGAAGTTGAAGCCTGATAAACTTTAGTGTTATCAATCAACCCTAATAGCCGAACCGCTTCCAGAATTCTTAATGTTCCCAAGCCATCTACATTGGCTGTATATTCAGGAGTATCAAAACTCACTTTAACGTGTGACATTGCTCCCAGGTTGAATATTTCATCTGGCTGAATCTCTTGTATAATTCGTATTATATTACCAGAGTCTGTTAAATCACCATAATGTAATTTAAGTCTTACT
>DAOVVI010000306.1 GCA_030637245.1 Cyclobacteriaceae bacterium | reverse complement strand
TCTCCAACCGAAATTACATTAGGAGAATCTTTTCAGGAAGCTGGTTATCATACAAAAAGTATCGGAAAATGGCACCTGGGACACAAAGAAGAATTTTTTCCTGTAAAACATGGTTTCGATGAATATTATGGAATACTTTATTCGAATGATATGCGGCCGGTGCAAATAGTTGAAAATATGGATACCGTTGAATATCCTGTTGACCAAAACTTTCTAACAAAAAGATACACTGAGAAAGCTATTGAGTTTATAAATAAAAATAAGAATGAACCATTTTTCCTCCATTTATGCCATGCAATGCCTCACAAACCTTTGGCAGTAAGCGATCAGTTTTATACACCCGGGACTCCTAATGACCTTTATGCCGATGTAATTCGCGAGCTGGATTGGTCGGTAGGTGAAATCATGAAAACACTGCAAGATTTGCAACTATTAGACAATACCATAGTTATTTTCATGTCAGATAATGGCCCATGGTACGGAGGCAGTTCAGGGGGATTAAAAGGGATGAAAGCCACAACTTGGGAAGGGGGTATTCGTGTGCCGTTTATTATTCAATACCCAAAAGTATTTCCTAAAAATTCTAATGTGAATGTGCCTTGCTGGTCCCCGGATATCTATCCCACTTTGTTGTCGTTAACAAAAGTGAATCCTGCAAATGATAATGTTTTAGATGGGCAGGATATAACTGAAATATTAAAAGGAAATCAGGATGAACATGCTCCCGTCTTTAGTTTGCATAACCAACATATTATGTCGGTTCGAAAAGGAGACTGGAAACTATTTGTCAGGAAGCCAAGATATCGCAAAAAAGTAGATTTAAGTACCTGGACAGATTCGCGTGCAGCAGATGGAACGACTATTATTGCTCGTATGTCAGGACAAGCAACGCCTGCACAATATCCGGGAATTACTCCGGAGGAACCAGAAAGTGATATTCAGTTGTTTAATCTCAAAACAGATATTACTGAATCTCAAAATATAGCGGAAAAAAATCCTGAAAAAGTGGATGAACTTTTACAACTTATTACAGATTTTAAAGAATCAATTTCAAACGAATAAAATGAGAGATGCATAAATTTAAAAATACAAAAATAAAATCTCAGCTTGGATTGTTGTTAATAGTTCTGGGATTAGTCTCATGCATCCAAAACTCAGAAAAAGTGGATAACCTGCAATATGTTGATCCACAAATTGGAGGTGTTGCTCCATTTCTACAGCCTACCAGAACAAGGATGCATATACCAAATTCTATGGTAAGAATGTATCCCGACAGGAAAGATTATCGTGATGATCAAATTCGGTCTTTCCCCTTAATTGTGCGGAACCATCGTTCGCAGCCAATATTTAATGTATTACCGGTAGCCGGTGATTTTCCTGAAAACCAACATCCTGTTTCAGCCTGGGATCAGGAGCTGGAATTTGCATCGCCTTATTATTATTCAACCTGGCTCGAAGATTTCAATATTACCGTGGAATATACACCGGGAGAGAAAACAGGATTTTATCGTTTTAATTATTCTGATGAGGAAGTTAAAAAATTATTTCTGAAAGATTTAAGTGGTAACGATTGGAACTTAAATGACGATGGTTCTTTAACAGGAACTGAATCGTTTGAAGGAATGAATGCGTTTGCGTACGGAGTATTCGATGTTCAGGGTGAATTTAGTCAGGTAAGCGTGAATTCAAGCACTATAAACTCATGGATTTCATGGATTGAATCTTCAAAAAAACAGATAAATTTCAAATACGGAATTTCCTATATCAGTATTGAGCAGGCAAAAAGGAATCTGGAAAATGAAATTCCGGACTGGAATTTTGAAAATGTCAAGAACAATGCCCGGGGAAAGTGGTCGTCGGTAATAAATCAAATAGAGGTTGAGGGTGGAACTGAAGCACAAAAGCGCTCTTTTTACACTGCGTTGTATCGCAGTTTCGAAAGAATGATTAATATAACTGAAGGAGAAAGATATTATAGTAATTACGATAAAACTATTCATGAAAACGAACGAGATTTTTATGTGGATGATTGGGTGTGGGATACTTACCTTGCCTTGCACCCATTACGTTATATTTTAAATCCGGATTTGGAATCCGATATGATTTCATCCTATTTAAGAATGTATGAGCAGTCAGGTTGGTTGCCTCAATTTCCTCAGCTGTATGGTGACTCACCATCAATGAATGGATTTCATTCAACAATTATGATATTAGATGCCTGGAGAAAAGGTGTAAGGGATTTTGATGTACAGGTGGCTTACGAAGCAATGAAAAAGAATGCGCTTGAGGAAACAATGGTTCCGTGGCGAAATGATCCAGCCTGCGAACTTGATACATTTTATTATGAAAACGGATATTTCCCTGCACTTCATCCGGGAGAGCAAGAAACTGTTGCTCTTGTACATTCATTTGAAAAAAGACAGGCTGTGGCTGTAACATTGGGGCACAGTTACGATGATTGGGCACTGGCTCAAATGGCTAAAGAATTAGGAAAAATGGATGATTATAAATTCTTCTCTGAAAGAGCAAATAACTATAAAAACCTTTATTGGAAGGAAAAAGGATTTTTTATGCCCAAAGATAAAAATGGCAATTGGATTGATATTGATCCCAAATTTGATGGTGGAATGGGTGGCCGCGATTACTACGATGAAAACAATGGCTGGACCTATTTATGGAATGTACAACAGGATATTCCCGGACTTCAAAAATTAATGGGAGGTGTTGATATTTTTGAACAACGTTTAGATCAACTTTTTAGAGAAAATTTAGGGAGAAGTACCTATGCATTAAACGCCAGATTTCCTGATTTTACTGGTATTGTAGGGCAATTCTCGATGGGTAATGAACCTAGTTTTCATATTCCTTACTTATACAACTTAACCGGCTCACCGTGGAAAACCCAGAAAAAGATTAGGATGTTACTCAATACCTGGTTTAAAGACAATATTTTTGGAATTCCAGGTGATGAGGATGGAGGAGGAATGTCTGCATTTGTGGTTTTCTCATCTATGGGATTTTATCCTATAACTCCGGGTGTACCTGTTTATACTATCGGAAGTCCGGTGTTTTCAAAGGTTACCATTAACCTGCCAAATGAAAAGAAATTTGTTATCTCGGCACCAGGTTGTTCAGTTAAAAACAAATATATCCAGAGTGCAAAATTCAATGGAAAAAATTTAGATGGCCCCTGGTTTACACACGATGATTTAATGAATGGAGGAACACTCGAATTAGTTATAGGTGCCTATCCAAATAGAGAATGGGGGACCAATAAAAAAAGCATCCCTGAGTTTTTTCAATATAAATAATGCATGAAATGAATTTAATTAAAAATATAATCTATAATGATTAACAGAAACCCAACAAAAATGAAATTTGGAATCGCTTTTTTTGTTGTAGCGATCATCTTTTTTACCCGGTGTGGTATGGGGATAGAAAAGCAAAAGACAAACCTGCTGTTTATAATGACAGATCAACAGCGATACGATGCATTAAGTATAGCAGGGAATACAGTCCTGGAAACACCAAACCTGGATCGAATGGCAGATCAGGGTGCGTATTTCAAAAATGCTTATACTCCCTGTGCAGTTTGTGCCCCTGCCAGATCCTCTATTTTAACGGGTACAACCGTAGAAAATAATGGAATGAGAACCAATGCCAAGGCGTATTATCATGAGGAAAAAGGTTTGATGACCATGCCCACTTTTGATGAGATTCTCACTAGTGAAGGATATCATTGCGAATATTACGGCAAATGGCATAGCCAGACTTCGCACACTGGGATATACAAAAATTCGGTTCAGGAAGCAGAAAACGGGAAGTCGATTTTTGGGCACGGAGGTCAAAAATTTATGCACCTCGATTATCTTGATAAAAATGTTCCAAACAGAGAATTAGAGGAGGGGGAACTGTACGATAAAATGACCGGGAGGCCTTATATAACAGACC
>DAOVVI010000491.1 GCA_030637245.1 Cyclobacteriaceae bacterium | reverse complement strand
TGTACATATTGCGGTACTAAAAGGAGCAAGACTGTAAAAGTTGCGAAGCTTTCACAAACGGAATCCCATTATGAATTACCTGCTCATATGCATTTCAAAGAGGAAGAAAAGGTAAATATGGTGACATTAGAAATTCTTGTCAGTAACGGGAAAACAAAGATTTTTGAATTTACATCTACTAGGCAAGCAAGTGATTTTTTAAAGGAATTCAAGCTTGAAAATTAATATTCAACAAAACTATAAATTATAAAGAGCCTGAACCCAGGCTCTTTTATTAGCCCCAATAAACAATTTAAATTGAATGTGGTTCATTAACTGAACTAAAGCGAATCGTCTTTGAGAAAGTTAATTTTTCGACCCGGCATTTGGCTGAAAATCTTTTTATCACTTTTTTTTGTATTGATAGTTTTATTAAGATTTGAAATCATTGGACAACCAATGCTTAATATGTCATTCAGATATTCAGATAGAAAAATTATTGCATTATTCAAAGGTGAAGACCTACAACCAAAAGTCAAATACCGCAAGTTTAAAGGTCAATCACTTAGATATGTTGAGTTGATTACGGACAGAAGTTTACCATATGTGGTATTTATCCATGGCGCACCCGGATCATCTGCCGATTATTATGATTATTTTCGAAATGAAGATCTTTACGCTAAAGTCAATTTGATCAGTGTTGACCGCCTGGGATATGGATATTCGGATTTTGGAAATTCTGAAACTTCCATTCAAAACCAAGGTGAAGCTATCCAATCGATTATCGAAAAATATTGCTCGTCCAATAAAGTGATCCTGGTAGGTCATTCCTACGGTGGGCCTATTGCTGTCAGGATGGCCATGGATTATCCAGGTTCATATGAAAGCTTATTATTATTAGCTCCAGCATTGGATCCGGAAAATGAAAAAATGATAAAAATAGCTCTCTTGGCAGTAAACAGACCAACAAGTTGGATCACACCCGCTGCGCTTAAGGTTGCCGCTGATGAAAAATTTACGCACAGCCAGGAGATAAAAAAAATGATTTTACTTTATGATAAAATTGAAATCCCTGTTTGTCATATTCACGGCGACAAAGACTCCCTCGTGCCCTATGAAAACCTGAAATTTTCAAAGAAATACTTTAAACCTGACCTTCTTGAACCAATAACTTTGAAGGGAGAAGATCATTTTTTACCCTGGACCCAGCAGGAATTAATTATAAAAAAAATTCTTGAGTCGGCATTAGATAATTAGCTTAGTTCTCCACTTTTACCAATCCCGAAAAAACTAGACAGATTATGTTGTTCGGATTGGCTGATTGTTACCGGCTGGCCGTTGTTAGTTGTTCCTGACAGCAGGTTTTTCCATTCCCCATTGGGACAGTAGATCATCCCCCCATACTATTTGAAATTATATATTTCACAAGGAGTATGATGAGTGAAGCGGCTACTAACATGGAGAACACTGCCCATAAAACAATTTTCTTCCATTTTGGTCCTTTCCTAACTTTTCGAATTCCCAACAACCAAATTAAAAATGCAGCGATCATCGCTCCTAATATTACTTTGTAGGCGATCATTAAAAAATCAAATATTTTTATGAATAGATTTATTCCTTCATACGGATTTTCGAGTACCCACACGCAATCGTCGGTATAGGTTCTGCCATCTTTCGTGGCACGAACAACAATCCCATTATTTCCACTTCCCAGGGTAATTCCATCCCAGACAATAATTCCTTTTTCAGGAGATTTAGATGGAAATTCCTTGCCATTCACCGTCAGGGTCACATCAATTAAGTTAGTATATACTTTAACTTGCGTTTTCGCATTTTCTCTAAAAATATAACGCGATGAGGTAATGTGCAGCACGGGCTCCTCTGACCAGTTGGCTTTATAAAAATAGAATGCATCTTTTTTCGTTTTTCGATCGTAGGTTACTAAACCCTTGTCATTAATTCCAAAATGATCACCTTCCTTTCTAAAGTGTGACCCGAAATCAAACATGTTCCATACATATATGCCCCAGACAAAAGGTCGCTCATCAAAAATCTTTAAGTTTTCCTCATGGTAGTAAGACTGCCATTCTTCCGGATGTGGTGACCCCATGGGATTCGGAGAATTCAGTTCATCAGTGTGTTGATGAATGCTTCCACCGGCCCCATACTCGCTAATTCCAATATTGTATTCCGGGAAATCTTTGTGCAATTGATCCAGAAAAAGTCCCATATCTTTTGGTTCTTTATAATACCAACCATAGTATCTGTTCCATGCTATAGCATCTGTGATTTCATGGATTTCAGGGTGTTTCTGAGGATTAAGCATACTTGCCCCAACTGAAATTCTACCTGCATCCTCCTCCTTAACAATTGAATTCAATTCTTTAATAAACTCAATTGGTCCTTCTCCTTCCGGGTTTTGAATTTCAGTGAAAATACTCCACATCAGGATAGAAGGATGATTGAAATTCTGGCGTATCAGTTCGTAGAGTTGTTGCTTGGCATTAGTATGAAACGCCTCCGTATTTTCATATCCATTGGAATCACCCATAAAACCACCGGGAAGACCTACCCATGGCAGCTCTGCCCATACTACAATACCAGCCGAGTCAGCCATATCATAGATTA
>DAOVVI010000510.1 GCA_030637245.1 Cyclobacteriaceae bacterium | reverse complement strand
GTAGCACGAATTATTGGTTTGATTAATCTATTTGGTAAAACAAAAAACGATTCAAAAAGACCTGAAATTCTGGAACATCTTAATCAAGCCGGATCAGACCTGGATGAAGTGGTCGGCAAAATCAACCTGGCCCTCGATGAAGAGAATAAGCTTGAAAGAGGAAAACTATAGCAGATAATTAATTTAAATGGGCAGTGAGATCTTAAACGTAGTGCCTTTATTAACTTCACTTTCCATTTCAATATTACCTCCTAAAGCTTCTACCTGTGTTTTTACCAGGTAAAGACCTAAACCCTTTCCACCGACATGATCATGAAACCTCTGGTACAATCCAAATATTTTTCTCTCAAACTTTGAGAGATCTATACCCATTCCATTGTCAGAAATTTCCAGAATTACATTTGAATTTTCACTAAAGGATGAAATAGCAATTTTCAACTTCCTGGTTTTTGATCTGTATTTGATGGAATTGCTTACCAGATTATAGACTATGCTCTCAAGGTACGGAATATTGGCATTTACATGTTGAACATCAAGATTAAGTTCCATTTCTGCCTTGGCTTCCTGAAGGTTATCGAATAAAATTTTTCTAACTTTGTCAACAATTACCTTGATATCAACTTCATGAGATTGACCATCATTTTTGTTTTTAAGTTCTAAAATAGAATTCATATCAGAAAGCACCTCATCCATTTCATGAGCAGAATTTACAATCTTTCTGATTACATCATTATTTTGCTTATCCACACCGGAAGTTTTCTCAAAAATGTACATTAATCCTTTCAATCTGGCAACAGGCGCCCGCAAATTATGAGCCGTTATGTATGCATATTGCTCCAATTGGTTGTTATACTGGACCAACTCCTGGTTGGCGCTTTGTAACTGATGTGTTCGCTCCTCAACAATCAATTCTAATTGGGATTTTATGGATTCCAATTCATTCATGCTTTGAGCTATGACTTTGTTTTGTTCTTCCAATGCATCTCTATGTGTTTCTAATTCCTCCTGCTGTTGAAGCAATTCATTATTTTGGGACTGGATCTTTTTAGTTCTATCATTTACCTGATACTCAAGGTCCTGATTGATCGATAATTGAAGCCTTTCATTTTCATGAAGTTGATAGATAAGATTAGATTGAGCCAATTGTTTTTCCTTTTCATTAAATCTCGATTTTACTCCTAAACCAATGTTGAAAATTATCAACTCAATGATTACCCCGATTTGAAATAGTAAGTCCGGATTATCATAAAGCATGAAGATGTGCGTCAACAAACTGATTACACCTGTAGCCAATAAAACTGCTGAACCAACAATGAAAATGTGATCAACTTTATTGGCTCTTTTATAGATACTAATGAGAAAAGCTGCAAAAAACGGTAATGCAATTAGTAAAACTATATTTCTCGTAAGAATGGCTGTTTCAGGTAATCCGGAAACAATAAATATCCATGAACTAATGACTATGTTAGTTAAAAGTACACCTATCAAATAATTCGTTACATTATTCCAGAATGGGTATCTTATTTTCGTATTTATAAAAGTTTTCAAGAAAAGCAGGTAACAAATAACCGAAAGAATTAGCGACACATTTTCTAATGGGAGATACAATATCGGGAAATTGATCAATGAGGTGTAATCAACAAGACCATAAACAGACGCCATATAATAAATCAGCGTAACGATATATATCGAATAGTTTATATATGCCTTATCTTTTTGAATGAAAAAATAGACGAAATTAATTATGGCCAAAACAAAGCAAACCCCAAAAAACAATCCCAGTAATAAATTTCTTTCAGATTCGATTTTGAAAATTTTGTGAGACCAATTGTCCACACTGAATAAAGAAAATTCAAGTCTGATTTTTTCTATACGGGGATCGGGGTAATATAAAATAAACTCATACAAAGTTTCCGGCTCCAGGACAACTTTTACTTTATTAATCTGAAAGTGAAAATCCCCTAGTTCATTTTTTGGATAGGCTATATATCTTCCTGTTGTTTTGTTTGAAAATGCTGAAGAATAAGACGCTTTATAAAAGACTTGGACTTCTTTAAATCCTCCAACCTCTAAAATATATTCCTGAGATTTCTTTCTTTCATTTTGCACAAAAAACTTTGCCCAGATATTACCTCCCTTGTAATACTTTCCATCATAATAGTTGATGAATTGCCTGTTAAACTCTTCTTCACCTAAACTTGAAATAGTATATTTTTGTGCTTTATCAACAAAGAATTTAACCCTGTACGCAAAATTTATAACGGAAGTATTTCCATTTATAATTATGGTATTATTGATATTTCCGTATAAAAAGTTGGATTGAAAAACACACCATAAGGCAAATAATATGGCAATTGAACCTCTCCTCTTCACCATGATCATTTTCTTATGGTTAAATTCCACAACATATCTTTTTAGCTAAAAGCAAACGTACTTTAAATTCTAATAAAGCTTCTCAAAGGCCTTAATCCACTCCTCTT
>DAOVVI010000090.1 GCA_030637245.1 Cyclobacteriaceae bacterium | reverse complement strand
ATATTTAGTGATTTGCCCGTGTGGAGGTCTGAAGAGTGGTTTATGCTTGAACTTTTGATATTTTAAAATTTGCTCATGACATTTTTGAATATTGTCGATATATTCATTGTTTCTTATTGACCAGCCCTTTAAGTGGTTGAAGGTGTGATTGCCAACGACATGGCCTTTCTCAATCACTTTTTTACATATACTTGGATATTTGAAGATATTATCGCCAACACAAAAAAAGGTTGCTTTAACTTTAAAATCATCCAAAATATCCAGAACATGCTCTGTCAGATTTGGAATTGGTCCATCATCGAAGGTAAGGTAAATGTCTTTGTAATTGGTTGGGATATCCCAAACCAGGTCATCAGAAATCTTTTTAAGAAAACCAGGTGTTTTATAAAAGTGAAGCACCTTAGAAAACATTACAAGTTGTTGGAATCAACCCTGCAGGTAAAAAGTGTAATATCATCTTTAAAATTATTTTTCCCCTTAAATTTCTCCATCGTATTTATAATCAATGAATTCAATTCGTTGGGTTCCTGATTTATGTTTTTCTTAACGACTTCGAGTATTTCCAATTCACCAAATTCTTCTCCCTTGGAATTTGTGATTTCAGTTAAACCATCCGTAAAACCACAAAACAAAAATTCATCTAAATTTTCGATTATTCCAACATTTAAAAATGGGAGCTCTTGAAATGCGCCAAGGACTGTTGATCCCTCGCTCAGAAATTCAATGTCTTTTTTATTCCTCACCAATATTGGTGGATTATGTCCTGAATTTACATACTTCAATCTTTGATTTTTTTTATCATAAATAGCAACAAAAAAGGTGATGAAATGTTGTCCTTCGGCATTTGACATCACAAGGTAGTTAAGCTCAGTGATGATTTCCTGTAAAAGGGTGGTCTGCCTCGAAAGCGTTCGCAACGATGCCTGAAAATTTGACATTAGCAAAGCCGCCGGAATTCCTTTTCCCGAAACGTCGGCAATACAAAATAAAATCTGGTTCTTACTTATTTCTATAAAATCATAATAATCCCCGCCAATACTATGATGAGGTTGATAGAAGGCGGAAACTTTTACTACTTCGTCATAGGGAAGATTTTTAGGGAATAAAAATTTCTGAACATTGCCGGCAATTTCCAATTCCCTTCGGATCATTTCTTGTTCGACTTGCTTTCGGGCCAGTTTTTTATTTTCAATAGCAACAATGATTATATTACTTAATGCCTGTATAAAATTGGTATTGATTTCTTCACCATTTTCTTTATCATACCCGCTGATAAATACAAAAGCCAGTTTTTTGTCTTTATGTGCTATCGGTACAATTACCTGAAATTCGTTAAATGGAGAATTATCAATAAATTTTATGGGCTTAATTTTTTTATAGGATAAAAACGATTTATCAAATGATTGCTCGTGAAAGGGTACAGATGTTCCAAAATTTACTTTGCATTCCCAATGATCGTCCAACACATAAAGAGCAAGTTTTTGTATGTTGAGATTGGCCCTTACTGTAAAACCATAAATTTTATACAATGATTCTTCCGGCAGGTTATCATTGATCGCCTGAGTGACTTCGAGCAGTGAGTTAAGCTCTAATTCTATTAAATCGTATTTGGCTTTTAATGCTTCGCCGTTCATCATTAGTCTAAAATTGTTTTAGGATCATAGGCGTCACGTAGCCCATTACCTAATAAATTGAATGACAACACTAAAATACAAATTGCCAGACCGGGAAATAGGATCAGATGCAAACTATTTTTTGTTCCGATGGCCTGGAAGCCTTCATATATCATAACTCCCCAGGACGGAGTAGGAGGCTGAACACCCAAACCAAGGAAGCTCAACCCCGCTTCCAACAATATGGCAGCAGCAAAATTAGCTGTAGCAATTACAATCAATGGGCCGGCAATATTGGGTAAGATATGCACAAATACGATCCTGAAGTTTTTAATGCCAAATGCTCTTGCTGCTTCTACATATAGTTTTTCCTTAATAGTCATAATTTGTCCGCGCATTACCCGGGCAACTTCTACCCACATTGTGAGGCCAACGGCCACAAAAGCTACCCATACTCCACGGCTTTGCAAGGCCATACTTATGGAAATAACTAATATAATTCCGGGGATTGACCAGATAACAGATAGAAACCAAAGGATGAACATATCAATCCTGCCACCAAAGAAGCCGGCCAACGACCCTAATGACATCCCCAAAATCATGGAAATCAAGACAGAAATAAAGCCAATTGAAAGTGATATTCTGGTACCGAAAAGAAGTCTGCTTAGCATATCTCTTCCCATTTTGTCCGTACCAAGCCAATATGTTCTGTTTACTATATTATTTGCATGAAACTCATCCACCAGCTCCTGCCTGGAAATCGTCTCTTTTTTACCGTCAATAGTTGTAAAGCTATATTCAGTTTCACTTTTCTGGTCAGAACTAAACTCTGTTGTGCCAAAGTTCAATGGTTTTACCACGTCCAACAGACTGTATTCCTTAACGTAGTCATCTTTCCCAAATATTTTCACCTTTACAAAATGCCCGTTAATTTCATATTCTTTTATCGGCACGATCATATACTCGCTTTCCTGTCCATAAATCGTTTTTTGAAATAAATTACTTTTCTCAATGATTCTGTTTTTTCTGATTTTTAAAAAAGCGACCTCGAATCCAGGAGGTTGTTTTTGTATTTGCACTGCTCCATCGTTTGCATCCGGCGTATTGTCCGGCATGATCAAATAACCCAAAAGAGAAATAATTAATGAGCCAATTATGATAAATAAACCTAATATGGCCGGTTTATTTCTTTTAAGTCTTTTCCGTGTATAATAACCTGGGGGTTTAAAGTCCTCAGTAAAATTGCTCATTAAAAGTTGCTATTATGTGCCAGAAGCCCTGCTTTGGTGGCAAGATAGTGATAATTCCAATATACCTTTTTAAATTTTATGATATCGAACTCAATTTCCTCAGTTGGTGATATATAGCATTTTACCCAGCCTTTTTTAAGCAAATTCCCCAGTGTGGATTTTAATACTTCGTCATTCATATCCAGGGTTTTGGCCAGATCTTTATAAGATAGGAGAAAGTATAACTCATCAAGTACGTCAAATTCGGCATTAGTCATTTTTCAAATTTTATGCAATCTTCCTTTCCATTTATAATTCCCAAAATGTACTGAAATTCCAATGAATAAGGTATAAATTGGGTAAAGAAACTCACTCAATAAAAAGATCCAAAATTCAAATTGTAATTTGCAAAAAACCATTACCTTCTTCAATACAAAATAGTCAAGAATAATTTTAATTAGAATTAATAGACCTACTTTCCATATCATTTGAGGTATTAGAAAAATCGCAATAATACCGATAAGAAAGGAAACATAATGAACAAAAAGAAAAACGGGCAATGACCAGCTTAAGGGAGGCAAATATTTGTTCCATTTCGATGCCCATCGTTTTCTTTGTTGTATTAAATCTGATACTGTTGGTTGAGGGGAAGTGTAAACTATGGCGCGTTGGTCTTTTTGAAAGGCTATTGAATTCTTGTATAAAGTGTGTATTTTTTGCATTAGGAATACATCATCACCTGAAGAATTATCCTCAAATCCTTTATAACCATTTACTTTATAAAAAGCTTTTTTTCGAAAAGCAAGATTTGCGCCATTACACATTAGTGGGTAATTAAGTTCGATTAAAGCGCCCCCGGTTCCAATAAGACTTGAAAATTCAAGTGCCTGGATTTTAGATAACAAACTTTCGCTTCCCCTGAGTGCTACAGGCCCGGCAACAAACATGGTTTTTTCATTGTAAAAAGCTGTTGCCATTGAATTGATCCAATCTTCACCAAACCAACAGTCACCGTCTGTCATCACGATGATATCACCTTCTGATGCATCAAGGCCATCTATTAAAGCTGATTTTTTAGGAGAAATATTCATCTCACTTTTATAATTGGTTTTCAAAAGTCGTACATTTTCCATGCCCTGAGAATTGGCATCTTTTATAATGCTCACAGTATTGTCTTCGGAATGATCATCAACAAGAATTACTTCAAATTGATCTTTGGGGTAGGATTGACTTGAAAGACACTTCATGAGTTTTGGAAGGTTCTTTTCTTCGTTTCTCACAGCGATTATTACGGAAACAAAAGACGAATCTTTAGAATTATTATCTTCAAGCGGAATACTTATTTTTTCCCAGCCATAGTAAATTAACAGCATGAAGAAATAATAAATTGAAAAGATTATGAAAAAATATAGCAACATTGGGTGCGAAATTATAGATGATTGATCAAATTTGAGAACTTTGTCTCCTTAATATTTAATCTTTATGAATACGCCAACAAATATCCACAATGAAAAGATCATTCTGGGAATGGACCCCGGCACGAGCGTCATGGGGTACGGTGTACTATTGGTGAAAGGCAATAAATTAAATATTATCCAATATGGAGTTATTCATCTTTCCCGATATACAACGCACGAGCTCAAGCTTAAAAAGATATTTGAAAGGGTAATTGGTATTATTGAAGATTTCAGCCCGGATGAAGTGGCTCTTGAAGCGCCTTTTTATGGAAAAAATGTACAATCAATGCTCAAACTTGGCAGAGCCCAGGGAGTGGCTATGGCTGCTGCGTTATCCAAAGAAATTCCAATAACAGAGTATGCGCCCAAAAAAGTAAAGCAATCCGTAACCGGTAATGGAAATGCGTCCAAAGAGCAGGTAGCGAGTATGCTGAAGTCTATTTTAAAATTTGATGAAGATCCAAAGCTTTTTGATGCAACGGATGCCCTGGCAGTGGCCCTATGCCATCACTACAATGCCAACTCAAAATCAATAAAGAACAAGAGCTGGAAATCATTTGTCAGAGACAACCCCGGTAGATTGAAGTAAGGAAAATGTGAAAAGTGAGAGCTAAAAGCTAAAAGGTAAAAGAAACAAGCAAGATCCTCAATGTGCCAAATCTAATAGCAGCAACAAAAAAGCACTATTTTTCTATGAAATTGGCAGGGTTATGATTTGTGTGAAAAAACCTCCTTTATTTTAGAAGCAGTATCTGCCAGTTCCTCACTTGAAAGTCTCAATTTCGGATTTGCAAAATTCAGTTCCGACATTTGAATAAAAGGAATAAGATGAATATGAGCGTGAGGCACTTCAATGCCAATCACGGCAGTGCCAATTCTTTTGCCAGTCACTTTTTTTATGGCAATGGCCACCTTTTTGGCAAAAAGGTTAAGCGAAGTATAAATTTCATCTTCAAGATCAAACAGGTAATCCACCTCCTTTTTAGGGATTACCAGAGTGTGACCTGTCGAAAGAGGATTGATATCTAAAAAGGCAATATTTTCACTATCTTCTGCGACGATGTGTGCAGGGATTTGCCTTTCGATGATTTTAGTAAATATGCTGCTCATTTATATGGAGATATCTTGAATTTCAAACTCAACTTTTCCGGCGGGAACCTGGATTTGGGTAATGTCTCCTACCTTTTTGCCTAGCAATCCTTTTCCTATTGGAGATTTCACAGAAATCTTACCAGATTTTAAATCAGCTTCTTCTTCAGAAACCAACGTATAAGTCATGGAAGCGTCATTTTTTTTGTTTTTGATTTTGACTTTTGAAAGCACAGACACCTTTGATGTGTCAATATTTTTTTCATCCATCACACGAGCATTTCCAACTACTGCTCCTAATTTGGCTATTTTCAATTCCAGTAGGCCCTGAGCGTCTTTGGCAGCGTCATATTCTGCATTTTCACTCAAATCTCCCTTGTCGCGCGCTTCCGCTATTTGTTTTGCAATATCTGTTCTTCCGGTTGTTTTAAGATGATTGAGTTCATCTTTAAGCTTTTTCAGGCCTTCTTCTGTGTAATAAGAAACTTGTGACATAGTTGGTAAAGTTTATAAAATAAAAGAACGGCACATCCCTGAAGCCGTTTTTTATAAGTTACTAAAATTTTTAAGTAAATACAATCTGCTACGAAGTTAAATGACTTAGGAAAGGTAGGTCATCGATAATATTTAAGCAGATGAGAGTCACAAAATTAGATAAATAATATAAATTGTCCAAAGTTAATACGCAGGAGGAAAGGGAAGGTTTTTATTAACAATTAAAATTTTATTTTTGGTGTTCAATTAGTTGATAGGATTCATTGTTAATATGACTGATAACCGGTGATTTTTAATCTATCTAAAGTTATCAGAGAAAATATCCATCTACTTTCCAAAGCATCAAAAAATAAAAATATACAGATTGAAATACTTTTTGATGAAAATATTTTAGTTTTTGCAGATATAAATTCAGTTAAAACTATCATCAGGAATTTAGTGTCAAATGCAATAAAATTTAGCCATCCTGAAGGCGCCATTTCAATTTCGGTAGATAAGTGGCAGGATTTTGTTGAGGTAGGAGTAAGAGATACAGGCGTAGGTATGTCTGAGGAAGATCAACAAAAGATATTTGATATAAGCGCAAAACATTTCACTTTTGGGACTAATAAGGAAAAAGGTACCGGCCTTGGATTGATTTTGTGCAAGGAATTTGTAGAACGAAATCACGGGCGTATTAAGGTAAATAGT
>DAOVVI010000398.1 GCA_030637245.1 Cyclobacteriaceae bacterium | reverse complement strand
GCTTCATCCAATGTTTGATCCAAAAGCTGATATAAATGTAATAACTACAGGTTTACCTGCATCGCCAGGCGCTGCTACAGGAAAAATTGTTTTTCATGCAGAAGATGCTGAAGAATGGGTTGAAAAAGGTGAAGAAGTTTTACTTGTAAGAATTGAGACCTCACCGGAAGATATTGGAGGTATGCATGTCGCCAAGGGAATTCTTACAGCACGTGGAGGTATGACATCTCATGCTGCTGTTGTTGCCAGAGGAATGGGTACCTGTTGTGTGGCAGGATGTGGCGCTATCGCAATCAATTATAAGGACAAGACCATGACTGTGGGCGGCAAAGTATTCAATGAAGGTGATTGGCTTTCACTTGACGGCTCAAAAGGTCAGGTGATTGAAGGTAAAGTACCAACAATTGACCCTGAGCTGTCTGGGGATTTCGGCACCCTCATGGGCTGGGCAGATGAAGTACGCCATATCAATGTACGTACAAATGCCGATACTCCTCACGATGCCGAAGTTGCCAGAAACTTTGGAGCAGAAGGTATTGGATTATGCAGAACAGAACATATGTTCTTTGAAGGTGACCGTATTAAAGCAATAAGAGAGATGATCCTTGCAGATGACGAAGCAGGACGCAGAAAAGCTTTGGCAAAGTTATTACCATATCAGAAAGATGATTTCTATGGAATTTTCAAAGCAATGCATGATCTGCCTGTGACCGTGCGGACACTTGATCCTCCATTACATGAGTTTTTACCTCATGATGATGACAATCAACAGATTATGGCCGATGAAATGGGCATTACCCTGGAAGAAGTAAAAGCAAAGGTAGATTCCCTCCATGAATTTAACCCAATGCTGGGTCACAGAGGTTGCAGGTTGGGTATCACGTATCCGGAAATTACAGAAATGCAAGCTCGTGCCATTATCGAAGCTGCATGTGATCTGACCAAGGAAGGAATAAATGTGCTGCCGGAAATCATGATTCCTTTGATTGGCACTAAAGCGGAATTTGTAAATCAAAAAACTATAGTAGTTGATACTGCCAATAAGGTCATGGAAGAAAAAGGTGTAAAAGTCAATTACCTTGTTGGAACAATGATTGAAATCCCAAGAGCTGCATTGACTGCTCATGAGGTGGCTGAAGAGGCAGAGTTTTTCTCCTTTGGCACAAACGATTTAACCCAGATGGCATTTGGATACAGCCGTGATGACGCCGGAACATTCCTTAAAGAATATATTTCCAAAGGCATCCTTGCTGATGATCCGTTTCAGACATTGGATCAATCCGGTGTTGGGCAATTGGTTGAATTTGGAGTTGAACGTGGACGGCAGACCAAACCCGATTTGAAAATAGGGATTTGTGGCGAGCATGGTGGAGATCCAAGATCTGTAGAATTTTGTCATAAGGTAGGCATGAACTATGTAAGCTGTTCTCCATTTAGAGTTCCAATCGCTCGATTGGCTGCTGCGCAGGCGCAACTGGATTTTCCGGCATAGTATATATTTATAAAGTTACCTAATCACCTTAAGGTTGTTTCATTTGAAGCAACCTTTTTTTATATTCATAAAATTTTTATAATACTCATTAAAAATAATTTTGCGAGTTTTTATTTTCTACTCAATCGATGATAAACAAAATCTTTTTAACCGAGACACTCAATAAGTTAAATACTATTTCAGCAGATTTTTTAAATGCAAATACATTCGTGGGATTAGATGGGTATATAGATTTTATTCAACGAGCTGTAAAATCTCAAAATGAAGAAGGACCAGAATACTTTGCTACGATTGAAGATTTTGCGCAACATATAGGAAAAGCGGCAGGTAAAAGTGCGCAAATTGAGTTAGTCACACAAGAAACCAAACTGGGTGGTAATGCGCCGATCATGGCACATGCTTTGGGATCTTTAGGATTCAAAACAACTTGCATCGGCAACTTTGGCAAAGAATCCATTGATCACGTTTTTCAGGATATTCATGAAAATGTAGAGCTATTATCTGTTGGTAATTCTGCGACCACAAATGCGTTGGAATTCCATGATGGGAAAATAATTTTATCTGAAGTCGGCCCGTTTAAAGGCCTTGATTGGGAATATCTTAAAAAAGAAGCTGGTTTTGAAACGTTAACTTCAAAAATTAATTTAAGCTCTTTAGTGGCATTGGTGGATTGGTGTAATTTGCCTTTTTCTACGAATATTTGGGAGGGCATATTAAACGAGATCATGCCATCTGCCAATCAATCAAACCGCCATTTTTTCTTCGATATTGCTGATCCTTCAAGAAGATCTGATAAAGAAATACAAGAAGCTTTGGAGGTAATCGGTGGTTATAATACTTTCGGGAAGGTAACTCTGGGATTGAATGAAAATGAAACTGAAAAATTGTACTCCTGCCTCAATAGAATTAATCAAACTTCAGAGGAAGAGTCCATTTCACTTATTGAAAAAGGAAATTATATTTATAAAAATATAAATGTCTGGAATTTATTGATACACCCCACTGACCGCGCAATTTCTATTAATAATAGTGGCGTCTCTGAAATAACAGGGAGGTTCGTCAAGCATCCAAAAATATCAACCGGTGGTGGAGACAATTTTAATGCCGGGTATTGCCTGGGACAATTGTCAGGTCTGGACATAGAATCATCCATGATCACCGGAATAGCCAATAGCGGCGCTTACGTTCAAAACGGGAAGAGCAGTTCCCTGGATGAACTAAAAAAATATTTAACAAATTGGATTAACGAATCTGAATAACTTTTTATCACAGTCAACTATTAATTTATGCCTAAATATCATTACTATTTGTCATTAGCATTAATACTCACCTTCCTGGGAATTAGTTCATGTACCGTAAAAGAAAACCCAAAATTCAAAACAGGGAAAAACTGGCCCATTTACCTGGGGGACAAACGCAACAGCCATTATTCACCCCTTTCTCAAATCAACAGGGATAATGTTTCAAATCTGAGGGTAGCATGGGAATATACAACAGGAGATACAGACCTGAATAAAAACTCCCAAATTCAATGCAATCCGATAATTATTGATGGAATTATGTATGGCACAACTCCTAAATTGAAAGTTTTCGCTTTGAATGCCGCTACCGGAGAGCAGAAATGGATTTTCGATCCATCAAAAGTCACAGATTTTTCCATGCATGTAAATCGAGGTTTGACCTATTGGGAAGACGGTAACGATAAAAGAATATTTTTTACGGCAGGCCCGTATCTTTTCGCATTAAATGCAGAAACAGGTTTTCCT
>DAOVVI010000458.1 GCA_030637245.1 Cyclobacteriaceae bacterium | reverse complement strand
TATTAAAATTGAGAATAGTGAAATTACGCACAAATGGGATACAGAAATTCGCATTGACACTAATTTACAGGATTTAAAACTGGCTGAAAGCATAAGAGACCAAATTGGATTTATGGGTTGGGTACCTCCATGGGAATTCAAACGAGACAGCACACATTTTAAATTTAAGATTATACATACGGGCAGGAGTTATTACCTGAACGCGAATACAACAACCGGTAAGATTGAAATTTCAGAAGCTCCAAAAGGTTTTCTTGCGGTTTTTCATGGATTACATTTTTTCAATGGAAATATTCCAAATGCACCATTACTGCTTAGATCATGGGCCATTTATCAGTGGCTAACACTTTTTGTAATGGCTATCTCATTGATACTTGGAATATGGCTTTGGTTGAAATACAGCTACAAACCATGGCAGGGAATTGTTTTTGGCAGTTTATTTATAGGTACCGTTATAATTATGATATTAATATGAGTTCAAATTATCGTTTCTATTTCATTATCAAGCAAATTCATTTATATGCTTCACTTTCAACAGTTGTGCTTTTATTGATGTACATTGTGACAAGTTATATGATGATGTATCATGATTGGTTTAAAACCCATGATCGTCAGGAACAAACCATATCTATTGAGGTTAGTCCCAATGAAATATCAGAAGAAAACTGGACTTCATTTCTGAAAAAACACAACATAAAGGGCAGATTAGTACGGGAAAATTTCAGAGAGTCAGGTGATCTGTTTCGGGAATATGCCAATGCCGGCAACAACTTCAAAATGACAATTTTTAAGGACAAAAACAAAGTTGAGATAAAATCAACTCATTTAAGCCTGGCAGGTAATATTGCTGGTTTACACAGAATGAGAGGGTATAGCGGACCTCTGCAATATACCATCTACGGCTTCTTACTGGATTTAACAGGATTTAGCTTAATGATATTTGCCATTACAGGAATCCTGCTATGGCTAAACCTTTTGAAGTATAATAAAATAGCCTGGACTATATTAATCCTCGGATTTATTTATGTAAGTGTTATCGTGAGCTACCTGCTTTTTGTTTAGCAGTTACCACATATTTATGCTAAACAAATGTATGCCCTGCCCGTTGGTAGGAGGCCTTATCCCTGAATGGAAAATATTCATGAATTTTTGATGTTAAATTACTGATTAAATGAAAGTACAGATAGCAAGCCGAAATTGCAGGCAATATTTCATAATACTATTTTTTTCTCTATTCATACCTTTATTTTTTGATTCTTGTCAAATCAAGAAAGAAGAAAATAAACCGGCACGCCCTAATATTCTATTGCTAATGTCTGACAACCACTCCTGGAATCACCTTGGAGCTTATGGTGACCCGGTTGTGAAAACACCCAACATTGACAAAATAGCAAATGAGGGCGTGAAATTCACTCATGCATTTTGTGCATCGCCATCGTGTACTCCTGCCCGTGCCGGCATGCTTACCGGTCAGGATATCTGGAGACTGGAAGAAGGTGCAAACCTTTGGGGAATTTTACCAAATAAATTTCCGCTTTATACAGACCTCCTACGCGCAGCAGGTTATTTTGTAGGAATAAAAGGAAAGGGTTGGGGACCAGGCAGTTTTGAAGACAGTGGAAGGGAAATTGATCATGGAGGCAAACAGTACGAGTCTTTTGATGAATTCATTAGATCTAACACTGAAAATAAACCATGGTCTTACTGGTTCAGTAGTGTCAATCCTCACAGACCTTATGAAGTAAATTCAGGTGAGAAATCGGGCATGGATAAAAGTAACGTTATTGTACCTTCTTATCTACCTGATAACGATATTACCAGAGGTGATATCCTTGATTATTATTTAGAAGTTCAGGATTTTGATGATGAAGTGGGAAAAATCTTAGAAACACTGAAAGAATCAGGTCAGTGGGACAATACGATTATCGTAATTTGTGGAGACAATGGCTGGCAAATGCCAAGAGGCCTGGCCAACCTGTATGACTTTGGCACCCGAATACCAATGATTTTTTATTGGAAAGACCACATACCAGGAGGCAGAACTGTTGATGATTTTATGAATTTAAACGATCTTGCTCCAACATTTCTGGAAATCAATGAACTTGATATTCCCGCAGAAATGACAGCTAAAAGTTTAACCAATATCCTTTACTCAAAGGAATCAGGCCACATTGAGCAGGGCAGGGACTTTGTGATCACTGCCAGAGAAAGGCATGCATTATGTCGATTAAATGGTGTGGCATATCCTGGAAGAGCCATCCGTACGTATGATTATCTTTATATTAGAAATTTTGAATCGGACAGATGGCCTGCCGGCGACCCGCCATTATATGGTGATGTTGATGCGCACATGCAGCATTACCCATCTCCAACAAAGAATTACATTCTGGCCAACCGAAGTGAGCCAGGAATCGATAAAATGTTTGAAATGGCTTTTAACAAGCGTCCGGCAGAAGAATTATACGATTTAAATAACGATCCGAATCAAATGAACAATATTGCATTCGATGAAAGTTATGGTGAGATTAAACAAAAACTAGCAGATCAACTGAATAATTATCTTGTAAACACAAAAGATCCACGTGTTTTAGGTCAAGACATCATTTGGGACAGTACTGCATATTATGAAACACGTGACTTCAAACCAAGACCAAATCAGGAAGCAATAGATGCATTGGGTTTGGAAGAGGAGTATAACTATTTCCCGGGGGAAGATAACAAGAACCTAAAAAATATCAATCCTTCAGCACAAGAGTAAATAGACTTTAGATTCCATGGACAGATACCACAAGTTAAGTTTCGCTAAACTTGGGGTAGTTGGCAAAAGTTGAGTACCCAACTCTAATAATTAACAACCTCAAAATCTTCAAAAAGTCCGTAGTCGATCAT
>DAOVVI010000528.1 GCA_030637245.1 Cyclobacteriaceae bacterium | reverse complement strand
ATCAAGGGATAATCGGTGCTTTTTTGACTCCGATTAAACTTTTTATCATTCCATCTTTTACCCATTTTATCATTTAATCATTTAATCATTCTATCATTCATCCATTCTTCAAATTCGAGATAAAACCAATGAAATGAATACTGCTTCATGTATAAATTGCTACATTTGGGCAAAAAATAATCAATGAAAAAAACCGCTTTATACGAAAAACATGTAGCATTAGGCGCAAAAATAGTTTCTTTTTCAGGATACGAAATGCCGGTAAGGTATGGATCAGAATTAGAAGAACATCATGCTGTACGAAAAAGTGTTGGTATGTTTGATGTTTCACATATGGGTGAGTTTTTGGTGAAAGGTCCAAAGGCCCTGGATCTAATTCAAAAAGTAAGCAGTAACGACGCATCAAAACTCAATGTTGGAAAGGTGCAGTATTCATATATGCCAAACGCTACCGGCGGAATTGTGGACGACCTGTTGGTCTATATGCTAAAACCAGAAGAATATATGCTTGTGGTAAATGCAGGCAATATCCAGAAAGACTGGGATTGGATTGTTCAACATAATGACGTGGAAGCTGAATTGGAGAATATTTCTGATAATGTATCCTTGCTCGCTGTTCAAGGACCAAAAGCTGAAAAGGTTATTCAAAAGCTTACAAATACAGATCTTTCTTCACTTTCTTATTATACGTTTTCCAAAGGAAATATCGGGACAATCACTGACGGGGCAATTATTTCAGCCACGGGTTATACCGGATCCGGAGGAGTCGAAATTTATGTCTATAATGAATTTGCAGGTCAGGTCTGGGACGAAATCATGAAAGCAGGTGAAGAATTTGATATAAAACCAGCAGGGCTTGGAGCCAGGGATACTTTGAGACTGGAAATGGGATACGCGCTTTATGGGAATGATATTGACGACACCACCTCACCAATAGAGGCAGGTTTGGGATGGATCACAAAATTTACTAAGGATTTTGTAAATACCGAAAACCTAAAAAAGCAAAAAGAGGACGGAGCCGCCAAAAAATTGGCAGGTTTTCGAATGGAGGAGAAGGGCATTCCCAGATCGGGTTATGACCTTTTGAATGAAAATGATGAAATAATTGGTCGTGTGACATCTGGTAGCATGTCGCCATCTCTGGGAGTCGGAATAGGAATGGGCTATGTGCAATCAAAATTTGCCTCGCCTGACACAGAATTATTAATTGCTATCAGAAAGCGAAAACTGAAAGTTAAAATCGTAAAACCACCTTTTTATAAAGCTTAAACTTTTTTATTTACATAAGCACCCAATATGAAAAAAATCGATATCTGTCTTTCTCCGGATCTGATACATCAATACGATTTGGCAAGCACTGTGGTAGTTGTCATTGATATATTAAGGGCAAGTTCTTCAATTACAACCGCCATGGCTCATGGTGTGAAAGCCATTCGACCGGTAGAATCATTAAGTGAATGCCGTGAGCTTAAACTTAAGGGACATATCGGAGCGGCGGAAAGAGGAGGGAAAAAGGTTGGCGGATTTGATATGGGTAATTCACCTTTTAGCTTCATGAATCCGGAGTTGGAAGATACAAAGATCGCCCTGACTACCACCAACGGCACCATCACGCTGAAAAAATCAAAAGGAGCCTTACAGGTCATCATTGGTTCATTTTTAAATTATTCGGCACTGCTGGCGTATCTCGAAAGATTACCTTGCGATTTGCTCTTACATTGTGCTGGATGGAAAGGGACAGTAAATTTGGAAGACACCCTATTTGCTGGCGCCATCATCTATGGATTGAAGCAAATGTTTGAATATAATTCAGATGTGCCATTGATGGCGCTTAACTTATATAAAATTGCAAAAAACGATTTGAAATCTGCCATTCAGGATTCTTCACATGTTGCCAGATTAATGAATCTTGGCCTGGAAAAAGATATAGATTTTTGCCTTAAATTTGATGAATATAAAGTAATTCCTGTTTTAAAAGGTAATTATATTACTAAAATGAAATTGCCAGATATGCTGTTTTAGTTTTGCATGGTTTTGACATACTCATTAAAATAATAATCCTTAAGGTAATTCGGATGATAATAGTGAATGGAGGTGTTTATTTTGATTGGTTCCTCCGAAGGTCTTTGGATACTAATTTTCTTTCCCGCAAGTTTATCTTCATTATAATTATACTCCTCCAAAACCACTGTTCCGTCATAGATTTCAACGATTCTTTTTATAAGCCTGCCCTTTTCATCATAAGCATATTTGATATATTCATTATGATCAATGTTGCTATAGAAATGGACAATTTTCAATTGCACCAACCTGTTGTCTTCATCATATT
>DAOVVI010000185.1 GCA_030637245.1 Cyclobacteriaceae bacterium | reverse complement strand
TCTTGATCAGGTTTTTCTGTGGCTGTTTTTGTCTCGCCTTCTGCGACGTCAATTTTGCAAATCAATGATCCAATTTCAAGGGTTTCGCCTTCTTTGGCGACTATGGTTAAAAATCCCTGTGCTTCGGCAGTTAGTTCAAATGTTGCCTTTTCTGATTCTATTTCCGCAATAATTTCATCCATTTCCACAAAATCGCCATCCTCCTTAGACCAAGCGCCAATCGTAACTTCTGTGATGGATTCACCAACTGTCGGGACTACCATTTCTAAAGTTTTGCCGGTACGTTTAATTTCACTTCCGGAATCTGATGAAGTTTCAGCTGCTTCAGATTTACTTTCTTCTACCGGAATTGCAGTGCTTTTGGCGTTTTCATCAATTGTACCAACAATTTCCCCAATGCCCAAAGTAGCTCCCTCTTTGGCTAATTGTTTTAATGCACCAGCCACTTCAGCGTTTAATTCGAAAGTGGCTTTTTCTGATTCCAATTCACAAATAGGATCATCTAAAGCTACAATAGCTCCGTCATCCACTAACCATTGTCCAAGTGTAACTTCCGTTATGGATTCACCAACACCTGGTATTTTTATTTCAAAACTCATTGTCTTTATATTTTTAATCGGCGAATGCCTTAGTTACTATTTCCTGTTGCTCCTCATGATGTATCCGGCTGAAGCCTGTGGCTGGGGATGCACTTGGTGGCCTGAAAACACCCTCATCCACATTAGTTCGGTATTTTCTTAGGATGTAAGTCCATGCTCCCATATTTTCCGGTTCTTCCTGAACCCACAAAACCTTTGCATCCTGACCATATTTTTTCCTGATTTCTCTAATTTGGATTTCAGGAAAAGGGAATAGCTGTTCTATCCTAATGATAGCAACGTCCTTTCTTTTAGATTTTTTTTGCTCGTGAAGCAAATCAAAATAGATCTTTCCGGAACAGAAAAGTAGTTTATTCACCTTTTTAGGATCAGCAAAGTCGTCATCAATTATTTCCTTAAATCCTCCTTTAGTAAAATCCTTAACAGGAGAAATTACTTCCGGATGACGAAGCAATGATTTTGGCGACATCACAATACACGGCTTCCTGAAATTCCATGTTAATTGTCTTCTTAGTAAATGAAAAAAATTGGCCGGTGTAGTTATGTTAGCCACAATTATATTGTAATCGGCGGCCAATTCAAGGAAACGTTCCACTCTAGCGCTCGAATGATCCGGCCCCTGACCTTCATATCCATGAGGTAAAAGCATTACAATTCCATTCATTTGCTGCCATTTGGTTCCGGAACTTGTCACGAATTGGTCTATCAATACCTGGGCGCCATTTACAAAATCGCCAAATTGCGCTTCCCAAATCACGAGCGCGTTAGGAGAAGCCATGGCATAACCATATTCAAATCCCAATACTCCAAACTCGGATAACAACGAATTGTAAATTTTAAATTCTTCCTGGCCTTTTTTAATGTTGCATAAAAAACAATAAGGCTGATTTGTTTCCGCGTCAAAAACCATGGAATGCCTGTGAGAGAAAGTTCCTCTTTTTACATCCTGACCTGATATTCTCACAATTTTACGATCGAGCAGCAACGAACCATAAGCCAACAATTCAGCATCTGCCCAGTTCAGTATCCTTTTTTCAAAGAAGTTAGCTTTACGTTCCTTCAACAACTTTTCAATCTGCTTGATTGGTTTAAAACCTTCTGGTAAAGTGGTTAATGCTTTACCTACGTTTTCAAAATCTACTTTTGAAATACCGGTTTCCGGTGATTTGTCAAAATCTGATGGAACGGCCAGAGTCAACAACTTCCATTCTTCCTCCATTTTCTGTGGTTGGTAGGGCCATGGTTTTTGCTTCACCAAATTCAACCGGTCCTGCAGAAGACTCCTAAACTCCTTGTCCATTCTTTTGGCCATCTGAGCATCCGTATCTCCCTTTTCCACCAATCGTTTGGAATATACTTCCCTGGGGTTTGGATGTTTTGCAATTACATTATATAGTTTCGGCTGAGTAAACTTGGGTTCGTCACTTTCATTGTGCCCATGTCGTCGATAACATAATAAATCGATGTAAATATCCTTGCCAAACTTTTGCCTATAATCTATGGCAAGCTCAGCGCAAAAATTTACTGCTTCTGCATCATCGCCATTTACATGAAGAATTGGAGCATCAACGATTTTCCCAATATCCGTACAGTATATACTTGATCTCGCATCATCATAATCTGTTGTGAAACCCACCTGGTTATTGATCACAAAATGAATGGTACCTCCTGTCGTATAACCAGGCAAATTGGCCATTTGAGTAATCTCATATATAATCCCTTGCCCGGCTATGGCAGCGTCTCCATGAATAAGGATTGGCATTGCTTTCCTGAGATCACCCTTGTATTCATCATCCATCTGTGCTCGTGTATAGCCAAGCACGACCGGGTCAACCGCTTCCAGATGAGAGGGGTTTGGAGCCAATTTCAGGTAAATCTCCTTCCCTTCCTCATTTTTATATTTACTGGAATATCCAAGATGATATTTCACATCACCATATCCCATAGTCATATCAAGTACTGCAGTTCCTTCAAATTCACTAAAAATCTCTTCGTAGGTCTTTTGCATGATATTGGCCAGCACATTCAACCTCCCTCTGTGCGCCATGCCAATCACTACCTCTTCAACACCTTCATTTATTGCTTTCCGGATAATTTTATCTAAGGCAGGAATCGTATTTTCTCCACCTTCCAGGGAAAATCTTTTTTGGCCTATGTATTTTGTATGAAGGAAATTTTCAAATACTACCGCTTCATTAAGTTTGGTGAGGATACGCCTTTTTTCTTCGCTTTCAGGATTGAAATTAAGAAATTTTCTCTCGGCCTGCTCCTTAAACCAATCAATAACTTCATGGTTTCGAATGTGCATATATTCAAAACCAATGGGCCCGAGGTAAACTTTTTTTAAAGCCTCGAAAATATTTTTGAGCTTTGCCTTCCCCAAACCCAGGGAATGACCAACTTCATATTCATATTCTACATCAAGATCTTCATTTGTCAAGCCAAAGTCTGTCAATTCTAAAAGCACATTATGTTTTCTTCTTGGGCGAACCGGGTTGGTGTCAGACTTGAGGTGTCCTCTTGTTCTATAGGCATGGATCAAATTTCTAACACCCAATTCCTTTAATGAAATACCGCTTATACTTATTGCTGTTGAAGCATTTCCATTCTCATCTGAATTTTCCTGAGAAAACTCAAAACCTTCAAAAAACCGTTGCCAACTTATATCTACAGATTCAGGATCGGACTTATATTTTTGGTATAAGTCATCAATGAAGCTTACGTCTGCATTGGAGATATATGAGAATTTATCCATGTTTATAACATTTTAGCTTTCAAATGTATAAATTAATTTTTTAGATGTATAATTGTATAACCGCTTTTACGAATATTATAGCGACCATGGATTGCAAATCTCTTTATTGTTAGTTTATATTAAAATTTCAGTTGCATACAATTCCGACCGGTTGGGCCGAGCAGAAAATGTATCTAGCCCTCTGAACTGAGTTCCATGTTAATAAGGAATTTAGTAAGTACCTCTATTGAAATATATGATATCAAAGATTCCCGATCACCTGAGACCAAATAAAAAAATTCCATGACATATTTCTAACCTCTTCATTTCATGAGGACCTTTTCAGTTAAAAATATTTTATTTCAGCAATCCTGTTGTCTAAATTTTGCAAATGCCTATATTGTGATTATCACTCAAATCTCATGAAAAAAATTATAGTTATCGGAAGCAGCAATACCGACATGGTGATCAAATCTTCCAAATTGCCAGCCCCCGGAGAAACCATATTAGGCGGGAATTTTTTAATGAATCCGGGAGGTAAAGGAGCCAACCAGGCTGTTGCCGCTGTCCGACTTGGCGGAGATATTACATTCATCACAAAAACCGGAAATGATATTTTCGGGAAACAGGCCGTTAAATTGTTTGAAAAAGAAGGTATCCAAACTGAATTTATAGCTACCGATCCAAACAACCCATCGGGAGTCGCGCTGATTATGGTTGATGACCATGGAGAAAATTGCATTTCGGTAGCGTTGGGGTCAAACGGTACACTGAATCTACAGGACATTGACAAAGCAGTAGAACAAATCAAATCGTCTGAATTGGTGCTCATGCAACTGGAAATTCCACTTTCTACTGTTGAATATGTGGCAGGAATCGCCAGTGCTGCAGGAGTTAAAGTTGTATTAAATCCTGCTCCGGCCCAGGAACTCTCCGCTGAATTGCTAAAGTCGTTGTATTTGCTCACGCCAAATGAAACAGAAGCAGAATTTTTATCAGGCATTAAGGTAAAAGATGAAGCCTCAGCCGGCAAAGCGGCGATTATTATTAAATCAAAAGGCGTTCAACATGTGATCATTACCATGGGCGCTTCCGGTTCTTTTGTTTCCACAGATTCTGAAGAGATTATGGTATCTGCGCCTATTGTAAAAGCAGTAGATACAACAGCAGCCGGTGACACCTTTAATGGTGCCCTAATGGTAGCCTTAGCAGAAAATAAATCAATAATTGACGCTGTAAAATTTGCCAATAAAGCAGCCTCCATGTCCGTGACTAAAATGGGAGCACAAGCTTCCATTCCATATAGAAAAGACATTTTATAAATTTTATATCATATGAAAAAACTATTCTTATTCATCTCGATACTATTTTTATTAATCCAGCTTGCGCAAGCTCAGAATTACACAAAGGTCACGGAGATTCAGCGGTTGAAAATGCTTGAAAAACCCATTAAAGGAGCCAGTATGGTTTTTGACACAGACACGTACAATGAAATAGACGATCAGTTTGCTTTGGTTTACGCATTGCTCTCAAAAGAGAGTTTCAACTTAGAAGCTGTTTATGCAGCTCCTTTTTCAAACAATCGGGCAGATAATCCCAAACTCGGGATGGAGCTTAGCCATGAAGAAATATTGAGAATACTGGGAAAAATGGATGTTAAGGCTGAAGGATTTGCATTTAAAGGATCAACAAAATATTTAACAAAGGATTTGAAACCGGAAGCAAGCCAGGCTACAGAAGACATGATAAAAAAAGCGCTCAAACATACCCCTGAAAATCCGTTGTACGTGGTGGCTGTGGGAGCTATTACCAACGTAGCTAATGCTATTTTGTTAAAACCTGAAATCACTAAAAATATCGTAGTAGTTTGGCTGGGCGGCAATGCGCATAACTGGCCAAATACCAGGGAATTTAATTTGTCCCAGGA
>DAOVVI010000466.1 GCA_030637245.1 Cyclobacteriaceae bacterium | reverse complement strand
TCCAGATTGCGGTATCTGGTCTGCCCCCTCCCGCCAGGGAAAGAAATACCTTCACACCTGCAGCATGGCCTTTATCCACGACAGGTTTTATGTCAGCATTCCGGCTGAAAACAATTTTACCATCTTTATCAGGGTTGCCAAAAGCCAGATTCAGGTAGGTGAGCTTTTCAAGTTCAAGATCATCAATTATATCAAAACCACCTGCGCTCAGATAGCCAACAACTTTAAAATCAGTGTCTTCAACATAGATATCCGGACCTGTGGCATAAGGTTTCTTTTCCTTTTTCTCGCATGAGATTAGAACTGTTAAAAGAAGAATAATCATTACCAGTCCAGAAAAGTAGAAATATTTTAATGTTTTCATTTTTATAAAGGTTTAAAAAATATGGAGATGAATTTAAGGATTTTAGTTGATAACTCATATATAACTAAATAGAATGGATTAATACTGAAATTAAAAATATCAAATGACAAATGTCAAAATTCAATAACAAAACCATTAAGTGGTAATCTATACTATTTGATAATTGAAATATGAGATTTATTTGCTATTTGTCATTTGATTTTTGTTCTTTATAAGAAGCTATTTCAAGACATATACCTTGAATTCTGATAATTCATTTTTTAAATAGTTTTTTGCTCCAAAATGAGAACTCACTTTTTAATTTTTTCTATAATGGTCTATATGGCCATGACCTTAGTTTCCTGTATAAAAAGCAACAAAACTAAGCTCCCTCCAAATGTCCTTTTCATTGCCGTTGATGATATGAAACCAGTTCTTGGCTGTTATGGTGAAGCCACTAATTTAACTCCACACATGGACAAGCTAGCAGATTGTGGCACTGTATTTTTAAATAATCATTGCCAGCAGGCCCTATGTGGACCTACACGAGCAAGCTTGTTGCTGGGAATGTACCCAGATCAGACAAGAATATGGGATTTCAGCAGGAAATTCAGGGATATCCATCCGGATGTGGTTACATTACCACAGCACTTCCGGAATAATGGTTATACAACCATTGGCATCGGAAAAATATTTGATTACCGGAATGTTGATGATTACGAGGACAGCCTGTCATGGAGTGAAACTTCATTTCCTCATACGGGTAAGGATGCCATTCAATTTTTCGACAAGAAAAATGGCCCGTTAGTAGGTCATTTTTACCAATCCCAGTTAGTAAAACAAAGATTTGCTGAATTACAGCCTGAAGCAGATAAAGAAGGTATAAATCCTGTGCACCTTTTACATAAACATATCAAACCAGCTACTGAGTGTCTTGAGATGCCCGATGATGCCTATATAGATGGCGTATTTGCTGAAAAAGCCATTATTGATTTAATACATCTTTCGAAGGAGGATAAGCCCTTTTTCCTTGCTGTTGGATTTCACCGTCCGCATCTCCCATTTACAGCGCCAAAGAAATACTGGGATCTTTATGAAAGAGATGAAATTGAAATTAGTGCTATACAGACAAAAGCTGAGAATGATGTAGATTATGCCTACATGACCTCAGGACACCTCAGATCATACTCTGATGAGGAGGGAAACTTTATCTATGATACCCTGAAAAAAGGGGGAACCCTTACTGAAGAGCAGCAATTAAAACTGATCCATGGATATAAAGCAGCAGTATCCTACATTGATGCGCAGGTGGGAAAAATCCTTGACAAGTTAAAAGAGCTGCAATTGGAGGATAATACGATTATCGTACTATGGGGAGACCATGGATTTCACCTGGGAGACCATAATATGTGGGGGAAGCATTCAAATTTTGAACAGGCAACACGAGCCCCACTAATTTTTTCAGTTCCTGAGCAGAACGCATATAAAACAACTATGCCAACTGAATTTGTGGACATATACCCTACACTGTGTGAATTGTCCGGGCTTGAACTTCCTTATCATCTGGCCGGCGAAAGCCTTGTCGAATTGATACAGGGGAATCAGGTCCGTCAGGACCAATATGCAATCAGCCAGTATATGCGAGGAGATAAAATGGGTTATTCGATTCGAGATAATCGTTACCGTTATGTGGAGTGGATTGAAGAAGGATTGCACGTTAATCCCAATGCAGATATGAAAAAAGTAGCTGACCGTCAGTTTTTTGATTATGAAAAGGATTCGCTGGAAACTGTTAATTATGCTGATAGTGAAGAATATAAAGATGTTCAGGAGAAACTAACGCAGCAATTGCATGCCTTCTACAATGAGATACATAAATAAACTGAATCGGAATTGAAAATTTCATTTATGATTTATTAAAGGCTGAAAAAAGGTGTTTAAAAAGTGAACTTGGAGTTCAAATAGAATGTGTAAAAAAAATATGAATCAAATATAACATTATGAAAACACGAAACATATTCATCGTATTTTTTGGGCTAACGACCCTATTCATGACTGAATGTAAATATGGACCTGCACAGGTTAATAAGGCAATCCCTGATGCTTTCAAACAAAACAAGCGCCTTGGCCGAGGCGGAAATCTCGGGAATATCCTGTATGAGTTTGAAACCTGGGATAAGGAGAGGGAAATGAAGGAACTTGATCTGATCAAGGGGATAGGTTTGCAGGGTGTACGTGTAAATACGGGACCTTTTTCACATGTATCCGACAAACCACCATATACTCTTTCCGAAGCTTTTTTTGAAAGACTGGACTGGATCATTGACCAGGCTTTGTCACTCAGTCTCACAGTGATCATCGATAACCATGAATATCATGCAATGGCTGATGATCCCATGGGTAATCACGAAATGTTCCTTTCCACCTGGAAGCAAATGGCTGAGCACTATAAGGACTACCCTGATAAT
>DAOVVI010000363.1 GCA_030637245.1 Cyclobacteriaceae bacterium | reverse complement strand
TATCTGTAAATTGAATGATGGGCAAGGTCCGGATATCCTCGGGGTTTGTGAAGTGGAAAATCGATTTGTTTTAGAGCAGCTACAAGGTAAAGTAAATGTGCCAAATAGAAACTACCAAGTGATTCACCACGATATGACTGACAAACGGGGTATTGATGTGGCATTTATTTATGACAGTAATAAATACAATGCCAACTCCAATGAATTTTTTCATCATACAATAATTAAGAGATACCCGACACGAGAATTGGTTCAAACAACTTTGCAAACTCAAAAAGGAAATGATCTTATTTTAGTAGGCAATCATTGGCCTTCACGTTCTGGAGGGCAATATGGATCAGAGCCATATCGAATACTCACTGGCGAAACACTGAGCTATTTTATTCAAAGGATTATTGAGGTAAAAGGAAAGGATGCCGCGATTATTGTGATGGGTGATTTCAACGACGAGCCATTTAACCGGTCTCTTTCTGATTATGCACTTAGCGTCAGAGACAGAGACAAGGTAGTGAACGGTAGCAACCCATATTTATTTAACTTGATGTGGCCATTACTGGGTCAAAGAAGAGCTAGCTATGTGTTTGGTGGGCGGCCCATTATGCTAGACCAATTTATGGTTTCAAAGGGGATAGTCAAGAAATCAGGCAAATATGATCTTGGAAATGACATGGTGAAATTAGAGGTATTTAACGGTATGGTCAAAGGGGATTATGATACACCAGTTCGTTTCGGGCAGAAAAATCCAAACCTAAATGGTTTCAGTGATCACCTGCCAATTTCCTTTATACTAAAAGAAAAATGATGAATAGAGAAATTGAGGAATTGAAAAAACGATAGGGATGGTTCTAAACGTGGATCTTTCTACTACTCCATATTATTCTGGACCTGCAATAGATGCGTTTGAATTTATATTCCGTTTTGTTGAATATATTTTTTGAGTCAATCCCTGTTTTCATTATTTTGAGACATTCAATTAATATAATGTAATTATGCAAAATCATAAAGCAGGGATATTACCGTCAATTGCAATTATCATACTAGTTAGTCAGATTCTGGTATCGTGTAAATCAGGTGAAAAGGAATCTTCTGATTTAAATGCAGAGCTTTTCCAACAACTTGATAGTAAAAGGGTATTGCTCCCTGATGGATGGTCCCTTACCCCACCGGCAAATTCAATGGATCTTGGTGATTTTCCAATGAACCTGGTACTTTCTTCTTCGCGCAGGTTGGCGGCAGTGACTAATAATGGTAGAAGCATCCAGACCCTCATGCTTTTTGATACACAAAATGAAAAGCTTCTCGATCAGATTGAAATTTCAAAATCCTGGTTTGGGCTCAAATTCAGTGAAGATGAAAAAAGGTTGTACGCCTCGGGTGGCAATGACAATATGATCCGTATTTATGAAATTAACAATAATAAATTAACAATGAAAGATTCACTGGTACTGGGTCCTCCCTGGCCGGTTAAGATCAGCCCTACAGGCCTGGAACTAAATGAGTCAGCTCATGAATTATATACGGTAACCAAGGAAGATAGTGCTTTGTATATCATAAATATTGAAAACCACACTTTTGAAAAGATAGCCCTGCCAACTGAAGGGTACACGTGCCTATTGGGTAAACAAAGAGATGAACTTTACATTTCACTCTGGGGAGGGGGCAAGGTAGCTGTTTTTGATCTGAAGGCACATGAAATCGCAGATTACATTGAAGTGGAAAGCCATCCAAACGATATGGTAATTACGGGTGATGGCAGGTATCTTTATGTAGCCAACGCCAATTCCAATTCCGTTTCTGTTATTGATCTTACACAAAGAAAAGTTGTGGAGAATATAGGTACTGCATTATTTCCGGATGCCCCGGCAGGAAGCACTCCCAATGGTTTGGCGTTATCTTCTGATGAAAGCCGGTTATATATTGCCAATGCCAATAATAATTGCCTGGCTGTATTTGATGTATCAGAAAAAGGTGAGGGTAAAGGACTTGGATTTATTCCGACAGGTTGGTATCCCACTTCAGTGAAAGTTGCTGGGCATAAAATCTTAGTTGCCAATGGCAAAGGCGAACGGTCACTTCCGAATCCTAAAGGTCCGAATCCATATTTGCCTATGCATGATTCTACCCAATATATTGGGAGATTATTTAAGGGTACATTGTCTATTATACCTGTGCCGGATGAAAATGACCTGAATACATATTCTAAGCTGGTGTATAGCAATACTCCATACAACAAAAAAGTGGACAAAATACCTGAAGGAAATCCGATTCCGGTAAATATTGATGGACAATCTCCAATAAAGCATGTGTTCTATGTGATAAAGGAAAACCGCACTTATGATCAGGTATTTGGAGATATTCCATCCGGAAACGGAGATCCGAATTTGTGTCTTTTTTCTGAGGAGATAACACCAAACCATCACAAATTGGCTACAGAATTTGTACTCTTTGATAATTTTTATGTAAATGCCGAGGTAAGCGCCGATGGCCACAACTGGACAATGGCAGCTTATGCTACAGATTTTGTTGAAAAAACATGGCCTACTTCATATGGGCAAAGAGGAGGGAATTACGATTATGAAGGCAGTAGAGAAATCGCCTTTCCTGAAAAAGGGTATCTCTGGGATTATTGCCAAAGAGCAGGGATCAGCTATCGCAGTTATGCTGAATTTATAGGGAGCAATGGAGCCCAGCTCGAATCGTTGAAAGGGCATTACGATGCCGATTTCCCTGTGTATAATCTTGCCGTTATGGATACACTACGGTTTCATAAGTGGAGCCAGGATTTTGATTCATTATTATCAATTGATCAGGTTCCTCAATTTAATACTATTCGTTTGCCCAATGATCATACAAGTGGAGCTAAGTTAGGAATGCCTACCCCCAAATCGCAGGTGGCAGACAATGATCTGGCTCTAGGAAAACTAGTTGAAAAAATATCCCACAGCTCGATATGGGATACATCCGTTATTTTTGTTTTGGAAGATGATGCTCAGAATGGTCCTGATCATGTTGACGCCCACCGTTCCATTCTGTTGGTTATCAGTCCTTATGCCAAAAGAAAATTTGTCGATCACACCATGTACACCACTGCTTCAGTGTTGCATACAATGGAGCTGATCCTCGGATTGCCACCAATGAGCCAGTACGATGCTGCTGCCACACCCTTTTACAAAAGTTTCACTTCAAATCCTGATTTGACTCCGTATGAGTGTCTGTCAAATACCTGGCCGCTGGATGAGATGAATACAGAAAGAAACAAGTTGTCAGAAATGTCTGAGGAATTTAATTTGGAAACGGAAGATGCTGCGCCAGACATAGCCTTTAATCAGGTGATCTGGAAAACAGTAAAAGGAATAGACAGTGAAATGCCTCCGCCTAACAGAGGCGCCTTTGTACGATTAGTTGAAGAAACAGGGGATGAGTAGAACCTCGATTTGCAAGGATCAAAGTCCTAATCCGTAAAATATCAATAATTATAAAATCTTTTTATATAAGGATTTATTTATCAGTAAAACTCCTGAAATTC
>DAOVVI010000249.1 GCA_030637245.1 Cyclobacteriaceae bacterium | reverse complement strand
GGGCAGCGCCTTCGGGAAGACTATCAAGCCCCATCCATCGCCTATGGGGGTGAAAATAGAATAGGGGGTTTCTTGCTGACACTAGTTCTAATTTACGAAGTTACATTTCATGTCTTACCTCTAAGAAATTGGTTACTCGGCGCAACCGAGCGGCTGATTTTGACGACCAATCAACAGGGGCGAACAAATCACAATTTTTCGGATTATCAGTAGCTTGCATCCTGCGAGTGACAATTATTTGATAGGGACACTTCAAGGATTCATTTGCCAATTGTGACACAGAAACAACTTGCAGATGAAAAACCAAAAAACTCCTTAATGGGTTGGGTTTGTTAGTTACAACAACAAATAAAAACGGGCATCATTTACTTGTCGGTCAAAAGACCTGCCTACCCTGGCCTCGCCGCCCGCCTGCCGGCGAGGCAGGGCAGGTGGGCGGACAGAATAGGCACAACAAAGACGAAGGAAGAAAATCGGTAATTTGAAATTTCGAACAGTATATTAAAAAAATCCTTAAAAATAATAGGCAGATTATTTGATATCGTCTCGAACTGACCTAAATATGCATAAAAGGTTGATATTCCATCACAACAAAAATCATGAGATGATAAATGGAACTTTTTGACTTTACATATAAAGAACTCCAGGCGATTGGTCTATCCATCCAGGTGGCAACTATTTGTGCTGTCGTTTCATTGCCCATTGCCGTAGGAGTTGGCTGGCTGCTCGCCAGGAAAAGTTTTAGAGGCAAATGGTTTTTAGACGGTTTTGTTCAGCTTCCATTGGTCCTCCCGCCGGTTACGATTGGCTATGTATTATTGGTTGTTTTTGGCGTCAGAGGATTCATCGGAAAGTTTTTGATGGAGCATTTCGATATTCGAATATCTTTTACTTTTTGGGCGGCAGTCCTGGCCTCCATTATTGTTTCTTTTCCATTGGTGGTCAGGGCGATAAAGGTGGCCATTGAAATGGTGGATATCGAATTGGAATCAGCGGCAAGAACCCTTGGGGCCGGACCCTGGAAAACGTTTTTCACCATCACTGTTCCCCTGGCATTTCCGGGAATTTTCAGTGGATTCATCCTGAGTTTTGCAAGGTGTTTGGGTGAATTTGGCGCCACCATTACTTTTGCCGGAAATATCATTGGGCAAACACAAACCCTGCCTTTGGCTATTTATTCAGCTATGGAAGTTCCGGGAGGAGAAATGATTGCCTTCCGGCTGGCAATGGTATCCATCATATTATCCTTTATGGCCATGGTTGGTTCTGAGTATTTAAATAGAAAATTAGTAAAAAAATCATGAGTGTATTAAAGGCAAATTTTCTGTTGTCAAGACCTGGATTCACACTGGATATTCAATGTGAGATTGAAACACAGGTAACCGGTATTTTTGGTCCGTCAGGCGCCGGTAAAACCTCATTTCTCCATGTGCTTGCCGGCCTGGAAACTCCTGATCACGGAAGTGTATTCATTCAAGATCATGAAGTTTTTAACGCTTCAAAAAAACTAAATCTGCCTCCTGAAAAAAGGAAAATCGGATATGTGTTCCAGGAAGGTCGTCTATTTCCACATTTGAATGTTGCTCAAAACCTGAAATATGGTTTGAAACAACACCTGAACCTAAGCAAAGAAGTGGCTGACCTCTTGAAAATCTCTGATATCATTAGTAAAAAAGTTTCACAAATTTCGGGAGGTCAGGCACAAAGGGTAGCCATCGGCAGGGCCTTACTTTCATCGCCCGACATCCTTGTGCTTGACGAACCGTTCTCCGCGCTGGATAAAAATCTCAGGCAGCATATTATTTCGCTGCTAAAACCATTGATAAAAAAGTTCAATATCCCGATGCTGGTCATCAGCCATGATCTTTCCGACCTTTTGATGTTGTCGGATCAATTGATGATCATTCATGATGGAAAGTGTGCCGGCCAGGGAAGTTATTATGATTTGATTGGTCAAAAAGAAGCGTTTGTTGAAATGAGCAAATCCGGTCTCATCAATTCCATTGAACTGAAAGTTGATTATATAGACAAAGAAAAAGGACTTCTGATGTTATCTCATGATGACTGCCAGATCTGTGCTGAATCCAGGCTGAATGGAAACAGTTTTTTTGATGAAAAACAGGTAACCATTTTTTTGAGGCCGGAAGACGTCACATTAGCATTGCATAGAATCGAGGATATTTCCATTCAAAATCAAATAGAAGGGAAAATTGAAAAGCTTATTACAACGGACAATAAAGTATTGTGCGTAATCGATCATGGCTTTAAACTGATTGCTGAAGTGACTTTAGCCACCAAACAAAAGATGAAGCTGGAAGAAGGCGCAAAAATATGGAGTTTGTTCAAAGCTGCTGCAATAAAAATGAATTCAAGAGGAGCTGTAAATTCGTCTGAACTATATTAATTCAATAAAATGATTATAAATAAAAACCGCTTTTCAAATCTTCTTTTTGGGCTTTTGCCAATCGCATTATTTCTCATTTCGTGTGAAATCCCGAAAGACAATAAACCAAATTTCATCATTATTTACTGCGATGATCTAGGTTATGGAGATATCGGGCCCTATGGAAATAATGTACATAAAACCCCGAACCTGGATCGAATGGCTGCTGAAGGGGTTGTTTTTACAGATTTTTATGTAACCAGCGGAGTGTGCACGCCATCCAGGTCAAGCCTGATGACCGGCAGCTATGCGCAAAGAGTGGACATGCATGTAAATGCCCGTCCCTGGGGATCAACCGGAAGACAGGTACTTTTTCCAAAAGCCCAGAAAGGCCTTAATCTCAATGAAATTACAATAGCCGAAATGCTGAAAGAGCAGGGTTATGCCACCGCCTGCATCGGTAAGTGGCATCTTGGCGATCAGCCGAATTTTCTGCCAACCAGACAAGGTTTTGATTACTATTATGGCATCCCTTACAGCAACGACATGAACCGTGATTTTTGTCCGCTTCCGCTAATGAGCGGGGAAGAAGTAATCGAAGCGCCGGTTGATCAAAATACCATTACCAGAAGATATACAGAAGAAGTGATTGCGTTTATCGATGCAAATAAAGATCAACCGTTTTTTGTATATCTGCCGCATGCCATGACCCACAATCCATTGCATGCAAGTGATGAATTCAGGGGTAAGTCGGCCAATGGGATTTATGGGGATGCGGTTGAAGAAATTGACTGGTCAACCGGTCAGATCTTAGATTATCTGAAGGCAAATCAACTCGACAAGAAAACCATGGTATTGTTTTCTTCTGACAACGGGGCTGCAAAACCATTTGGCGGAACCAATCTGCCCCTTTCAGGTTGGAAAGGCAGCACCATGGAAGGTGGAATGCGGGTACCCGGCATTTTCTGGTGGCCGGAAACCTTGACTCCTCGCAAGGTTGAAAATGCGATGGCAACTACGATGGACCTTTTACCAACAATAGCATACATCGCTAAAGGCAACTTACCTACTGACAGAAAACTGGATGGTCATAACATTTATAATTTGATGGCCGGAAAAAGTGCTATTTCTCCATATAAGATATTTTATTACTATCAACTTGAGCAATTGCAGGCCATTCGAAAAGGGCCATGGAAACTTCAATTGCCATTAGACAGTATGTATGGGAATTTCCACCGGGCAGAAATTATTGAAGGCAGACCTCTAGCCTTATTCAACCTCGAAGAGGACATCAAAGAATCAATCAACCTGGCTGAACAGCATCCAGAAATTATTGAAGAATTATTAAAGGAGGTTGAGAAAGCTCGCCAGGATCTGGGTGATTTTGGCATCAGAGGAAATGGAGTAAGACCTGCGGCCATTGTAGAAAATCCTATCGCACAATTGATGAAATAAGCTCATGATGGAAAGGAAAATATTTGACAATAAACTTTTATTTATGCTGTACGGGTTGGTTAATGTCCTTTTGTTTATTTTTTTAATAACCCTAGTCATACTTCTATTAAATGACATCTACATATTAAGCAGGATAGGATTTGTGATTTTTGTAGGCATACATTTATTTCTTTTGTTCTTTATTAAAATCCATTATGTGTGCATTTATTATAATGATGAAAAACAAAAAATTGAATTTCACTACAACAGACGTTTTGGTTTAATGTGGCAGAAAAAGATCAGAACTGTATTATTGCCATTAAAGCAATTTGATAGCTATGAAATCAGTAAGGATTCCTTGGGAATTATGGTCGTTTCATTTTATAAACTTGAACAAAAAGAACGCTATGAATTAGGCCCTTTTCACATTGGATTCATTTCAAAAAAGGAAATGCAACTTTTTGAAGATACTTTTGGAACGGCTCTTTGATGTAGAAATATAAATTCAATTAATTATTCCTTTTTCTAAAAAAAATATCCGAAATTTGATTGCTCCATCAGGAAATTCATCCTGGGGTTAAAATCAGGAAATCACATAAACACAATAAACAATGAATTCAAAAATGAAAATTTCTGCAAACGTTTGTATAGCTTTTATAGCTATATTTTTTATGAATGTATCGGTAAGCATTGCTGGAGATGATGG
>DAOVVI010000560.1 GCA_030637245.1 Cyclobacteriaceae bacterium | reverse complement strand
GGCATGATCATCCAGAGTATGATATACACAATTGTTCCCGGGAATGCTGCGCTTAAAATACTGATTACGATATAAGCAATACGAACAATTGTAACGTCCCAACCAAGCCATTTGGCAATACCGCCGCAAACACCTCCCAAAATTTTATCCCTGGTCCTTAATAATCTTGCTGATGACATATTTTCCATTTTGATTTCAAGTTATCAAGTTAATATTCATTTCATTCAATAACAAAACCTTGATCGGAATTACTGTTTTCCATTTAGCCCATATTAAATTTCAGGAAGAAAGCGACGAATAGCAGGATCGCAAAAATCAGAAATTGTAGAATTGTTATGAGTAAGTTATATCTGACTATTTTTTTCATCAGAGCAATGGTTTAATTGATTTCTGATAAAACGAGCAAAAAAACTCTCTTACAAAGTCGAAACCCTTAAAAGAGTTTTAATGTTCGCATATCACCCTGTTCCCCGAAATAATCAATACGCATGCCATTTGCTCTAAATATCTGACAAACAAAAGTTTAAGGAATGGAAAGCATACGACTGTGTTCAATAACGAACGAAAAATGTTCAATATTACCGCAAAAGAAGGGAGCTGTCACCATAACTCAAAAATCGGTAATCTTTGGCTAACGCCTCTTCGTAGATTTCCTTCCATGCCTCGCCAACAAACGAGGAAATTAAAAGAAGTAAGGTGGATTTTGGCAAGTGAAAGTTTGTGAAAAGTCCATGGGTAGTCCTTATTTTATATCCAGGGTAAATAAATATTTCTGTTTCTCCATGAAGTTCTGATAGTTTATTTACTTCAAGATAGTTTATAATTTGCCTGAGAGAATCTTCGAAAGATATATTTCTTGATAATTCTGTTTCATATGGCAAATTTTTATGGATAAAGAATTTAGATTTTGGGTCTTTTTCAAGTAATACACCATACCAATACAGACTTTCAAGAATTCTTAAAGAAGTTGTTCCAATGGCGATCAGGTTATCTTTGTGATGAAGCAATTTTAGAATGCTTTTCTTTTTGATAGCCAATTGCTCACAATGCATTTCATGGTTCCGATAGTCAATAGCTTCTACAGGTTTGAACGTTCCGGCGCTTACATGCAATGTCATGTATTCCTGTTCAATATTCCTTGCTTTGAATTGGTTTAGAATAGTTTCAGTGAAATGCAATCCTGCAGTAGGGGCAGCTACAGCGCCATTGTTTTTGGAATATACAGTTTGGTATCTGGAAGAATCATCTCGAACAGGTTTTCTTTTTAAGTAGGGTGGCAATGGAGTTTCACCTGCTTTATTAATGATTTCTGCAAAGGTTTCACCACCTGGCCAATCAAATTGTATTAAATTTTGTTCACGGTTATAATAGAATGCTCTGAGGTTTAAATTTTCCATTTTATTGATCAGTTCTCCATCTTTCCATTTTTTCTTATTACCAATCATGCATAACCAAACGGATGATTTTTGCAGGGTCATAGATTCTGAAATATCCCTTGTAGGGAATTCAGGATGGAGGAGAAATATTTCTATATGGGCTCCCGTTGATTTTTGAAAAAGCAGCCTTGCTGCAATTACCCTGGTGTCATTGAAAACCAATAGTGAATTTGAAGGAATTAATGAAGGGGTATGCTCAAATATTCGATGTGAAATATCGCCATTTTTCCATACCAATAACTTCGATTTTGCTCTTTTCTTTAGCGGATATTTGGCAATTCGGTCTTCCGGCAATTGATAATTGTAATCCTCAATATTAAAATTTGCTCCCACTTATCTGTCTGTATATGTTTAGGTAAGAGATTTTATTGCACTTCCATTTCAGTCTGCAGTAAGCAGATTTTCTGCCATTCTTCATAATGTTTATTTACTATCATTTTCGTACTGCAATTATAATTGAAAATAGCTTTTGTTTTCACCTTTATTAAAATATCCAACCAAAAAAACACACTACTGAGGGT
>DAOVVI010000225.1 GCA_030637245.1 Cyclobacteriaceae bacterium | reverse complement strand
TGGAGCATCTTGAGACAGTAACTTCCCGTTCAACTACAGATGATGAAAATGCAGCCCTTTTATTTGCAAGCAAAATTTGCAAACACACTAAATCCAATACCATTGTTTTAGCAAATAATGGTCAATTAATAGCCAGTGGAGTGGGTCAGACTTCCAGGGTAGATGCATTAAATCAGGCGATTAAGAAAGCCGCTGATTTTGGACTGTCTCTGGAGGGTGCGGTATTGGCGTCTGACGCTTTTTTCCCATTTCCTGATTGTGTGGAAATTGCTGATGGAGTTGGTATTAAGGCGGTTATTCAGCCGGGAGGATCTATCAGAGATAAGGACTCGATTGAATATTGCGACAAACATAAAATGGCAATGGTATTTACAGGCATGAGACATTTTAAACATTAAAATTTTACAGGTAATATAAATGTGTTTTTTACACTTATAAGTTTATTTCGGATTGCTAACTTCCCGGCCCTTTTACTTTAATATATTCATATGGGATTATTTGATTTTTTTACGAGTGATATTGCAATAGATCTTGGTACGGCCAATACACTGATAATGGATAAGGATAGGATTGTAGTTGATGAACCTTCCATTATTGCTATAGATAAAAATACAAACAAGGTTTTGGCTATTGGCAGGGAGGCGATGCAGATGCATGAAAAAACTCATGAGAACATCAAGACAATCCGGCCTTTGAAAGATGGTGTGATTGCTGATTTCCATGCTGCGGAACATATGATACGTGGTTTGATCAAAATGATTGAAAACAAAAAAAAGTGGCTGCCAACTTCCCATAGGATGATAATTTGTATTCCTTCAGGGATTACAGAAGTTGAAAAAAGGGCGGTCCGCGACTCTGCTGAACATGCAGGGGCCAAGGAAGTGTATATGATCCATGAGCCTATTGCTGCGGCATTGGGCATTGGAATTGATATTGACCGGCCAGTTGGTTCAATGATCGTTGATATAGGAGGTGGAACAACAGAAATTGCCATCATTGCATTGTCAGGAATTGTCTGCAACCAATCGATTCGTATTGCAGGGGACACTTTCAATAAAGATATTCTTGATTATATGAGGCGCCAACATAATTTGCTTATTGGAGAACGAACTGCTGAAAGAATAAAAATTGAAGTAGGCTCAGCCCTGACTGAGTTAGATGAACCACCTGATGATTATGAAGTCAGAGGCAGGGATCTTATGACCGGTATTCCTAAGATTATAAAAATATCCTATTCGGAAGTCGCCTTTGCCATTGACAAATCGGTTTCCAAAGTAGAAGAATCTGTCTTGAAGGCATTGGAGATTTCTCCCCCTGAACTGAGTGCGGATATTTACGATAATGGAATACATTTGACCGGTGGTGGAGCCCTTCTGCGAGGGCTTGACAAAAGATTGGCATTAAAAACAAAATTACCATTACACATTGCTGAAGATCCATTAAGGGTTGTCGTTAGAGGAACCGGATCAGCTCTTAAAAATTTAGGTCAGTTAAAGCCTGTGCTGATGACATAAACAACCCATGTATCGATTATTACAATTATTACATAGCTACCGGGCATTTCTATTGCTTCTTTTCATCGAATTAGTGTGCATATGGTTGTTGGTGAGAAATAATCCTTATCATAGTGCAGCATATTTCCATACGAGTAATGCCTTAATTGGAACATTATATAAGGCGAGAAACAATGTTTCACAGTATTTTGACCTGCCGGTTATTAATGAAAAATTGGCTAGTGACAATGCCAGATTGAGAGAATTATTGTCTCAAAGCCAGGTTCCTATAATTGTGGAATCGAAGCAGGACTCTTTGGAGAATAGTCACATTGATTACAATTATAAATATCTTTCTGCCAAAGTAATCAATAATTCGACCAGGCTCATGCACAATTTCCTCACCATAAATAAAGGTAGTGTAAATGGAATAGAACCCGGAATGGGAGTAATCAGCGCCAATGGTATCGTAGGGAAAGTGATGTCTGTTTCAAAAAACTTTGCTACCGTTTCTTCACTTTTGAATACTGATGTATTTGTTTCTTCTTTCCTAAAGCGAAATAATACTTTTTGCAGCATTAATTGGGATGGGAGGGATAAACTGAAGACAAAATTGTTATTTGTACCAAAGCATATCGGGTTGGAAGAGGGTGATACCGTGGTCACTTCAGGGTATAATTCGGTATTTCCGAAAAATATACTGATTGGATTCATTGATGATTATACCAAAAATGCATCTTTCTATGATATTAATGTAAACCTTTCAAATGACTTTTCTAATCTGGCATATGTCTATGTGATTAAAAATCCATTGAAAGAGGAAAGAATCGAATTGGAAACAGCAATACAAAAAGAAAATGAGTAGCAAAATCTACATATCTGTGATTGTTTCATTTTTCCTTTATGTACTTTTTCAGGTATTGTTATTAAAAAACTTTATACTTTTTGATACTGCATTCTGTTTTCTTTATGTAGCGTTTATATTATTGCTTCCCCTGGAGATGGGGCCGTTAACGCTTATGTTAGTTGCTTTTGCTGTTGGGTTTAGCGTAGATCTATTTTATGATAGTTTAGGTATTAATGCAGCCGCCAGTGTATTTATTGGATTTCTCAGACCTGCCTGGCTTAACATAGTTACACCACGAGGAGGTTATGAAGAGATTGTGATACCAAACTTAAAAACAATGGATTTTGGATGGTTTTTCACCTATTCATTACCATTGATATTTGTTCATCATCTTATTTTATTTTTCCTTGAAGCGGGTGGTTTTGATTTGTTCTTCTTTACCTTATCTAAGGTTTTCTTTAGTACCATACTTACATTTTTTATTCTCGTCTTAACTCAGTATTTGTTTTATAAAAAAGCAGCCTGATCGTGGAGGAAACTAGGAAATATATCGTTCAGTTTGTCTTTATACTTGTTGGACTTATCTATTGTATAAAACTCTTTCAACTGCAGTTTTTGGATGAGACTTACGGTCCTGCGGCCGAAGATAATATTTTAAGAAAAATCCGTGATTATTCTTATCGGGGGATTATTTATGATCGCAATGGAGAATTGCTCGTTCATAACGATCCGGTGTTTGATCTGATGGTAATTCCCAAAGAAGCAAGTGTTAAGGATACAACCAAATTTTGTAAGTTATTGGTTATCACCAGGGAACAATTCATTACAAAAATGGATGAAGCCAAGGATTACGATATGTATCAACCTTCCGTTTTTCTAAAAATGCTTTCAATAGAGGACTTCGCAAAATTTGAAGATTTCCTGGTAGATTTTCCGGGGTTCTATCCTCAAGTACGTTCATTGCGTGGGTATGAACATAATAGTCTTGCGAATGCGTTAGGATATGTTGGCGAAATCAGTAAACCAAAACTGGATCGTGACACCACCGGTTCATATAAGCAAGGGGATTACATAGGAATAAGTGGTGTAGAGCTTGAATATGAGAAAGAACTAAAAGGGGAAAATGGGGTCGAATACAAAATGGTAAATGTTCGAGGTGTGGTGAAGGGATCTTTTAAAAATGGTAGAAGAGATTCATTATCTGTTTCTGGCGTTAACCTCACCTCTACTATTGATCTTGAACTCCAACAATATGGAGAATGGCTGATGGAAGGACTTGCCGGTGGAGCAGTAGCTATCGAACCTAAAACAGGAGAAATACTGAGCATCATTTCCAGCCCTTCCTACAGCCCAGGATTTTTAAGCGGCAGACTTTTTAGCCAAAATTTTGCTGAGCTGACTTTGGATTCCCTTAAACCGCTATTTAACCGGGCTACCATGTCAGTATATCCTCCGGGATCTACTTTTAAACCATTGCAAGCATTAATTGCACTTCAGGAAGGTGTAATTGCTCCAAATGAACAAATTTTTTGCAGTGGCGCTTTGGTAGGAGATCATGCCCCTTCTGGTTATTATAATGTTTTTAAAGCGATTCAAAAGTCGTCAAATAATTATTTTTATATCGTTTTTAGACGAATTATTAACCGCAATTTATCGGAAAATACATTCATCGATTCCAGGCTGGGACTTGAAGTATGGAATGAATACCTTTACAATTTTGGCCTGGGAAAACCTCTCGGCATCGACATTCCTAATGAAAAAGGCGGTCAAATTCCGTCGCCTGAATTGTACAACAGAATCTATGGGGAAAACAGTTGGAAATGGTCAACCATTAATTCAATCAGTATTGGTCAGGGAGAAATATTGATTAGTCCACTGCAAATGGCTAATTATTCAGCAGCCATAGCAAACAGAGGTTATTATTACACTCCGCATATAATTAAAGAGGTTGGGGAAAGCGGAAAACCTAAGGAAAAGTATCTTGAAAAGCATGATACAGGCATTGATACAGTTCACTTTGGAACAGTGATAGATGCTTTAGAAGCGGTAGTAAATGCGCCTGGAGGCACGGGATTCAGAGCTGCAATTCCCGGGATTAAGGTTTGTGGCAAAACCGGCACTTCCCAGAATCCCCACGGTGAAGATCATTCTGTTTTTATCGCGTTTGCTCCAAAGGACGATCCTAAAATTGCAATTTCGGTGTATGTTCAAAATGCAGGCCAGGGAGCCAGGGCTGCAGCATCTATCGCTGGTCTGATGATGGAGAAATATTTGACCGGTGAAATAAAAAAAGTTTGGATTGAGGATTATTTGAAAAGAGGACATTTTATCTATTGAGACAAGAAAAAACCATAATAAATAATATTGATTGGCTTGTAGTATTTACCTATATTACTCTGGTCATTTTGGG
>DAOVVI010000129.1 GCA_030637245.1 Cyclobacteriaceae bacterium | reverse complement strand
TGGAGAAAGTTGGAATTGCTTAAATCATAATTTACCAATGGTGCATTGTGTGGAATTTATATGAAGTTTATTTCATCCTAAATAATTCAAGAATATTCTCCATTTAGTGTTAAGCCCGCCTGCCGGCGAGGCAGGGCATTGATAATCAAAATATTCATCCAAATTGCCTAAAAAATTAAAGTTTCAGAAGCGCTTTTAGAATTCAATGTCAATGCCGTGATTTCTAACTCTTTACAAGTGTCAATAATTTTCTCCTGAAATATTCAGGCCAGGTAATATCCTTTGGCTAATTTTGTGAATTCCTTAACCTGGTTTTTGACCCAATTATCATTAAAATCCAATTCATCTGCCATCATTTGAGCGACTGTTTCACATATTTTAATACTCTCTCTTGCATCTAAAAACAGCACCCTGGTTCTTCTGGCAAGAAAATCCTCAACATTTCTGGCCATCTCTTCCCGTACCGCCCAAATCAATTGTACTTTACTAATTTGCAATTCATCACTCAACAAGCCTGCATATTTTTTATTCTCAAGGGCAATTGCTTCGATAGCATTTAAATCACTTCCATAAACCGAATTTGGATCATCAAGAGATACAGTCTGGCTATATGAATGAATCATCAGATTTTCTGTGATTGATTTTCGTTCCGGTAATCCTGCTATCAATAGTGCTTTATCAACTGCATCTTCACCCATTTTTCTATAAGTGGTCCATTTCCCGCCGGTTATGGTGATCAAACCTGAAATAGAAATCAACACTTTATGATGTCTGGATATTTCTTTCGTGGACTTTTCATCTCCCTCGGAAGCAGCCAGAGGCCTTAATCCTGCAAAAATACTTTTCACATCTTTTCTTGTTGGTACTTTTGTGAGATAGATGCCTGCCGTATTTAATATAAATTCTATCTCCTCTTCCAAAGCTCTTGGCTCCAAGGAGGCATCTTTTACTAATGTATCAGTTGTCCCAACGATCACTCGATTATACCATGGAACAGCAAATAAAACTCTTCCATCACTCGTATGAGGGATCATGATAGCATCCTTGCTTTGCAAAAACGACTTATCCAATACCAAATGTACTCCCTGGCTAGGACGGATCATATCTTTCGTATCAGGTTTATCCATTTGCATCACCCGGTCTGCCCAAACTCCTGTTGCATTGATAACTGCCTTGGCCTTCAACCTATAATTTTCATTATTTTCAAGGTCTCGAACTTCGACGCCTTCTATGATATCTTCACCATTCTTCAACAAGCCTGTTACTTCCATATAGTTCAAGACAGTACCACCATAATCAGCACAGGTTAACGCCAAACTTATGGCCATACGCGCATCATCAAATTGTCCATCTTGATACACTACACCACCTTTGAGCCCGTTGTTCACCAATGTCGGAATGGATTTTATAGTCTCTTCAGGAGTTAAACTTTTTGAAGGGCCAAGTCCTAATTTGCCGGCCATCATATCATACATTTTTAATCCGATAGCATAAAACGGTCCACCCCACCATTCATAATTTGGTATGATAAATGATTGATTCCTTACCAGGTGAGGGGCATTTTGGAGCATTAGTCCGCGCTCTCTGAGGGCTTCCAACACCAATGAAATATCCCCTTGCTGCAAATATCTTACGCCTCCATGAACTAATTTTGTGCTTCGACTGGAAGTTCCTTTTGCAAAATCATTTTGCTCTAATAAAAGAGTTTTAAATCCACGTGAAGCAGCATCCAGAGCAGTTCCTAATCCACTCGCCCCACCTCCAATAACAATAATATCCCATTCTTCCACCTCTTTGAGGCGCATTAGCATATTGTTCCTATCCATATCTTAGTTGTTTAATTATCCAGCCAATTTTTTGTTCTATCCAATGCCTTTTGCCAATATCGAACTATTTCATCATGGTTTTTCAATGGCTTCGGACTAAATGTTCTATCTACCTTCCAGCGATTTTTTATATCATTTAAATCTTTCCAGAATCCAACTGCAAGACCGGCTAATAATGCGGCGCCTAAAGCAGTGGTTTCTGTGATAGCCGGCCGGACTACTTCAATCCCTAATAAATCAGATTGAATATGCATTAAAAGATCATTTACAGAAGCTCCGCCATCCACTTTCAGGCTTTTAATTTCTAATCCGGATGTTTCTTTCATTACGTCAATAGCATCTTTAACCTGGAGAGCGATTGCTTCCAATGTAGCCCTTGCTATATGAGCAGGTGTTGTGGCTCGCGTTATACCAAACATTGTTCCACGTGCAAACTGATCCCAGTGAGGTGCTCCCAATCCGGCAAATGCAGGAACGATCACAACTCCGCCATTGTCATCCACTTCTTGTGCCAGGGCTTCAATCTCCGGAGCTGATTGAACTATTTTTAGGCTGTCTCTTAACCACTGGACTAAAGCCCCTCCAACGAAAATACTTCCTTCGGTCGCATATTGTATGTTATTACCAATTTTCCAACCTATGGTTGCTATTAAACTCTCAGAACTTAGTTCCGGCTGATCACCCGTATTCATCATGACAAAGCATCCTGTTCCGTATGTATTTTTTACCATTCCCTTTTCAAAACATAATTGACCAAAGAGTGAAGCTTGCTGATCGCCGGCCATTCCAGAAATAGGAATATTTCCACTCAAAACTTTTGAATGAACTATTCCATATACCTCAGATGAATCAACAACATCTGGCATCAAACTTTTAGGAATATCCAAAAGGTTCAATAATTCATCATCCCATTCTAAAGAATGAATATTGAACAGCATGGTACGGCTGGCATTCGAAACATCGGAAATGTGCAACCTTCCTAAGGTCAGATTCCATACCAACCAGGTTTCTACTGTTCCAAAGGATAATTCTCCTCGCTCCGCCCTTTCTCTAACTCCCTCAACATGATCCAGAATCCATTTAATTTTGGTGCCTGAAAAATAGGCGTCAATCACCAGGCCTGTCTTTTGTCTGATTTTATCAATATTCCCCTCCTTCTTAAGCTGTTCACAATATTCAGCAGTTCTTCTGTCCTGCCAGACGATTGCATTAAAAACCGGCTCACCGGATTTTCTATCCCAAATAATCGTAGTTTCCCGCTGGTTGGTTATTCCTATCCCCGCAACTTCTTCTGGCGTCACCTGATTTTGATCAAACACATCCTGTAAAACTTTATATTGTGTCTGCCAAATTTCATTAGCGTCATGTTCTACCCATCCGGGTTTTGGATAGATCTGTTGAAACTCCTGCTGGGCAATTCCTTTAATATTTAGTTCCTGGTCAAATATTACTGCACGGTTGGAAGTAGTGCCTGAATCTAAAGAAATGACATATTTTTTCATTATTGGAAATTAGGTTTTTATAATGAACTAAAATGAAGGATTTTTTCTTTATAACAAAAAAAGCGCCCGATTAAAGGCGCTTTATATTCTGAAAATTTCTACTCTTTAATTTTTACCATACAGTGGTCCGAAATTCTGACAAGCCCTGAAATCTGAACCTTCCGGATCCATTCCGAGCATATTCCATGCAGTTGGGCGGAATATTTTGTCTTCATCCACATTGTGCATATTAACCGGAATTCGTAACATGGAACATAGTGTAATCAAATCAGCTCCATAATGCCCATAGCTAAAAGCGCCATGGTTTGCTCCCCAATTTGCCATGACTGAATACACATCTTTAAATGGACCTACCCCATTGGTTCGTGGTACAAACCATGTTGTTGGCCATGTAGGATTTGTTCGTTCATCCAACGTATTGTGTACCTCATCTGGCAATTCCACTGTCCATCCTTCCGCGATTTGCATCACCGGTCCAATACCTTTTACAAGATTAATTCTGCACATGGTAACCGGCATACCACCTTTGGTTTTAAACTGAGATGAAAAGCCCCCTCCTCTGAAATATTCATAGGCTGCCGGTGGCCAACTTGTTTCATCCAGACATTTTTTCTTTTCATCTTCGGTTATTTCCCAATAGGGTTTCATCGCCGGATTTCCATCAACACTTTGTTCTCCTGTGCCATCAAGTGCTGATGATCCGGAGTTTATTAAATGGATAAACCCATCCTTGGCCATATCTGTTGGTTTCCAACCTGTTACCCGTTTTACAGCATCGGGACTCCAATATGTTCTGACGTCTGAAAATATCTGAGCACTGTTGTTTAATAAATGGCCGAAAAGCATACTGACTCCATTCAGGCTATCATTTTCTGTAGCAACCATAAATGCCTGCCTTAGACCATTCCAATCAAAAGAGCTATTGAGAATGGCTTCCAGAAAGTCTCCATTGGGCAAGTGGTCTGTCCATTGTCTTTGCCCCTGGAATCCGGAGGCAATCGCATTGTGGCCTAATGATTCTTCTCCAAAACCAAGATCTTTTAGTTTATCATTTCCAATCATTAGATCCTTAACCGCCAGAGTCATTTTTACAACGTATTCCCATTCTTTATCCTTCTCTTTGGTAGTATGTTGATCTTTGATAGGGTTATAGTCTTTACCTTCCTTGCAATTTTCTTTTACCCATTTCAATGCAACTTTATACTCCTCATGATCGAAGATTCCATTTTCCACTCTCCTGGATATCTCAGACATATCTACATTTTCGCACCTCATGCCTAGGTAATCTTCGAAAAAATCAGCATTTACTATAGAACCTGCAATGCCCATCGAAACCGAGCCTATGGATAAATAGGACTTATTTTTCATCGTTGCAACTGCAAGACCGGACTTCACAAAACTCAAAATTTTATTCTGTACATCATTTGGAATAGTGTTGTCACCGATATCCTGAACATCTCTACCGTAAATACTGAATGCCGGCAATCCTTTTTGATTATGCCCTGCAAGGGTAGCAGCCAGATACACGGCCCCTGGTCTTTCAGTACCATTAAAACCCCAAATAGCTTTTGGTCTTGTCAGGTTGGTATCCATGGTTTCACTTCCATAACACCAGCAGGGAGTAACTGTAAGAGAAACGCCTACTCCTTCTTTTTCAAATTTATCTTCACACAAGGCTGCTTCGGCTACCCTTCCAATAGTTGTATCAGAAATAACACATTCAACAGCGCTACCGTCCGGATGACGAATTGTGCTTGAAATCATCTCAGCTACACCTGTTGCCATATCCATCGTAATTTTTTCAAGAGATTCTCGTATGCCGCCGAGCCTTGCATCTATTGTTGGCCTGATGCCTACTTTTGGTAATGAACCGCTCAACCTGTTTCCGTGAATTATATTTTCATTCATGCTAATTGGATTTATTTTTAGTTTATAAATAATCGCTTTTTTGAAGGGCCAAATTTAGTAATTATACATCTCTATCAATCATATTTAATTACTTAATTCTAAGAAAACAGGCTATAGCAATTCATCCATTTAAATAATTAAAAGGTAATGCCATTAACTTAAGCATGTTTTTTATTTCCTCTCCCTTCACCCTCTCCAGAGAGGGATAATAGGAGCTTAAGTTAATGGCATTAAATTAAAAGGATAAAAAATCTTTAGGTCGTATCAATGACATCGATGAATCCGGATTGTCACTCTCTTGACAGAATTTAATGTAGCTGGTTCATACTTTTGGCCATGCTCCATTATAGAATATTAATATCAGTATCATTAATCGTATTGTTATCTGATGTCACTTATGGTCAAACCTGTTGTTCAGGAGGGGTTCCGATCTCAGGGAACCTTGGGCTACCACCAGGTAACATTGGCACGTGGCAGTTTAGCCTGGCCTATGATATCAATGTGCTTAAAACACTCATGGATGGGCGCGATGTATTAGATGATCATTCAAGGGAAAGAGTCACCCAATCAATA
>DAOVVI010000282.1 GCA_030637245.1 Cyclobacteriaceae bacterium | reverse complement strand
GTTGTAGATTTAGGGTTGATAATAATGATTGATAACCAGTAATTTATGAAATTATTTGGATTTATCAAATTAAATAGGATTGTAATTATTGGCTTGAAAATTTGGAAGATTTTTAATTAGTGATAACAAGAAAACTGCTATATTATTGGCAGCCCCATCGCTCACCCATCGGTCGCCATAGGCTTGCCGAAGGCGATGCCCTCGGTCCCCTAAAGGGGATGTCCCTCTCGCTCAGCGCGTTGGGATTTCCCCTTTAGGGGATTTAAGGGGTGCGGGCAGGTAAAAACAGAGTTTTCTTTCAAGCACTAATTAAATGAATTGATGCAAACTAATTTAATTTTAAGTTTGTTACCTAATTGAGAATAATTCATTTTTGCCAACATCCAGAAAAAGAGGAATTTTTTTTAATCTATTATGTGGAGGCAACAATTAATTGAATACCTTTTTAAAGATCTTTTCATTACTGGGAAAAGACTACTATCTTTTACTCTTTTGTCTTTTATAAGCAATTGCCTTTTTGCACAAAACGTGTTTCTTTTGAAATCTAATAATTGGTTTGTAATTTAAGTTTATAACCATCATTAATACCCTGAAGTAAAATGAATTTCTCAGAAAAAATAAATTTAGGCAGGACGGGATTAAAAGTGGGCCGGATGGGTATTTCTTCCAGCTATGGAGCACCCGCAGAAGCTTTCGAAGAAGCATTTGAATATGGTTGTAATTATTTCACCTGGGGAACTTTCATAAAAGGTGATTCCGGGGAGATGAAGAAAGCCATTCATAATTTAATTGCGAAAGGCAAAAGAGATCAATTGGTAATTTCGGTTTTTACGTATGCACACGATCCTTTTTTGACCAGGTATTTTTTAAAGAAACGATTGAAAGCGCTTGGTTTGGAATACATCGACATACTACTCCTTGGATATTTCCCAAAAGTCCCTTCTCAACGAATATTGGATGGCGCTCGAAAATTAAAAGAAAAAGGTATGGTAAAACACCTGGGTATTTCAGGGCATAACCGCAAGATGTTTCGAGAGTTAACAAAAACACCTGATATTGACGTACTCCATATCCGATATAATGCAGCTCACAGAGGAGCTGAGACTGAAATTTTTCCTTTTTATAAAGATCATGGTCGGCCCGGGATTGTATCATTTACTGCAACCAGGTGGGGAAAGCTTTTAAATTCCAAAAACATGCCTCATGGAGAAAAACCCCTGTCGGCTTCAGATTGTTACAGATACGTGTTATCAAATCCGTCAATAGATATTTGCATGATGGGAGTTAAAAATGTTTCGCAAATGCGTGAAAATCTGGCTTTGATGGAATTAGGACCGATGAGAAAAGAAGAAATTGAAAGAGTGGAACGTATTGGTCAATATGTTTATGATCATTAATTTAGAAGTAGATTCTGATTTTATTACTCTCAATATCAACAGTTATCAACAGTTAATTACCAAGATGTATTTTGAAAGAAACGTGCATTTTGAATGATTTTTTTTAAGTTTATCATTTAATTGATAATGACACGACATTCTAACAGATTTTAGTTAATTTATTAACAGTTTTAATATTCATTTTTGCAATGCAACTAAAGACTACAAGTCAGGTTATTTTAAATCAAATTTTTGACCTTACCACCCAGCTGAGTGATGCAGAATATGCAACAAAACTGGATCTGTTAAATGGAAACTCTATTGGCAAGCATGTTCGACATGTTCTGGAGTTTTTTGAGCTTTTGGTCAATGGATGTGCTAAGGGACTTATCAATTATGACAAACGAAAGCATGAGCCATTGTATGAAACAGATACACAGGCAACTCTGGCAAAATTGGAGAGTTTAATAAAAGAAATTGAAGATATTTCATTTGACGATTCAGTAATTCTGGAAGTGAGCTATGCAAGTACCGATGCTGAAACCGTTAAAATTAAATCGAGTAAAGAGCGGGAATTGGCATACAATATTGAACACGCCATTCACCACATGGCGATCATCCAAATAGCAATACAAACTGTATTTCCAAAAGTTAAACTGGCAGATAATTTTGGCGTGGCCTATTCAACAATCCGTTATCACAAGTCAACTGCCAAATAACCTATAGGGGACTTCTTCTATTATTCGCTAATTATTTCTTTACAGTTCCTAAGATGATGGAAAATTTAATTTTTCATGATTCATTGAATTAATGGTGATTGGTGTGATTTCTAACTCACTAAACATATCCGTAATTATTTCCTGAATTATTCGGGTATTAATCAGTTTAATATAAATATCTTTGGCCTTGTAATTCTTAATTTTGAAAATAAGCAATACAATTATAAAAAGTCACAGATTTGAGTTTTGAAGTAAAAATACCGCTGTTTGAAGGACCGTTTGACCTGCTTCTTTTTTTTATTGAAAGGGATGAATTGGATATTTATGATATTCCCATTTCCCAGATTACGGAAAATTTTCTGCAGTATCTCAAAGAGCTGGATAAGCTTAATATTGAAGTTGCCAGTGAATTTATTTTAGTAGCTGCAAAACTCATGAGGATTAAAGCTAAAATGCTATTGCCGCGTCCGCAATTGGATGAGGAGGGAAATGAAATTGATCCAAGGGAAGAATTGGTGATGCACCTTTTGGAATATAAAAAATATAAATCGGTATTACAGGAGCTGGCTTCCATGGAGTCAGACATGTTTCAGAAAGAGAAAAGAGGGAATGTACTTAAAGAGATAAAAAAGCTTTCGGAAACTGTAAACGTTGAGAGTGAGCTTCAGGACATTGATTTATACAAATTATTGAAAGTTTACCAAAAAGTATTGAAGCGATTCGAAATCGAATCTCAAAAACCAACACACCAGGTAGTCCAATATCCATTTACGGTCGAACAACAAAAAGACTTTATCCTGAATAAAGTAATGGAAAAAAAGAAGCTATCATTTACTCAAATCGTTGAGTATAATCGAGAAAAGATCGGCGTCATCTATAATTTTTTAGCGATTCTGGAATTGCTACAACTTCAACAGATTATGATACGCATTGGAGAAGGCTACAATAATTTTTGGATAGAGAGACTTGAAAAGGAATTAGCCTGAAGAATTCATGGAATAATGTTAATATTCACCTTACCATTTGAATAATAGAACATTTGAACAATTGAGGTAGAGAACAATTAAATAATAGAACAATAGAAGTTAGGTGAATAGATGGATCTTGGCACAAAAAAAATCCTTAAAACATTAAATCCTCGAAAAATTTGGGTGCCGGTAGTGCTTGGTCTGGGCATAGTGATTTACCTGTTCCTGAGAGATCCTGATATTACGGTTGACAAGCTAACATTGGTTTTTGACGCCACCCTTTTTCCTGTCTTATTGGCAATTTTGGTTTTCTTTTCCAGGTTTGCCGGATATATATTTCGTATCAAAAGTATCACTAAAAATGAGTTGACATGGACAAGTAGCCTATATGTGATCATTTTATGGGAATTTGCCTCAGCAGTCACTCCTTCAGTTGTAGGAGGAACGGCAGTGGCTGTTTTTATTTTATGGAAAGAAGGTATTCAACCTGGCAAGGCCTTGGGTTTTGTCTTGCTCACCGCAATTTTTGATAATCTGTTTTTTGTGTTGGCAGCGCCATTGACACTAATATTAGGGATGGAATATGTATTTCCACTAGTATCCGAATCTTCGGATCTCATGGAAAACAGCATGAGTTATCTATTCTTTTTAAGTTATGGATTGATCGCATTATATACGTTTATTATGATTTTTGCTTTGCTGATCAATCCAAGGTTGTTCAAATGGGTTTTAATTAAAATCACTTCCATAAGAATATTGAAAAAATGGCAATATGCCGCCTATGAGAGAGGCACAGAAATGATTTTGGCATCGGAACAGCTCAAAGGAATGGGAAGAAAATTCTGGTTTTACCTTTCTCTTTCTACCATTTTCATTTGGTCGTCGAGATATTTGTTGTTGAACTTTCTGATGGTCGCATTCACTAAAATATCCATTAGCGAACATGTGATCATTTTTGGAAAACAGATTATATTGTGGGTGGTCATGCTTATATCGCCAACACCGGGAAGCAGTGGCACAGCGGAGTATTTTTTCCCAATGTTTTTCCAGGAAAATCTGGGCGACTATACACTGATTGCAAATTTATCATGGAGACT
>DAOVVI010000437.1 GCA_030637245.1 Cyclobacteriaceae bacterium | reverse complement strand
TGTGAAACTTGAAAGTGCCCAAAATTTTATTGCCAGGGAAAAGAAAGATTAAGCGGTAAGCTTTAAAAAAGGAAATTAATCATCAAAAAAATTGATGTTGAAAAATTCAAAATCAAATTGCAACAAATGAAATCAGTATGACCGAGCAAATTTAGGACCACGCCACAGGCGTGACAGGCACAAAAGTGGTTGATCAAATGCTTCGGAAATAAACGAGTTTCGCAAAATATTAAAAAATGAAAAGGGAATATATTTATAAACGATTTGAACGATTTTGGCACTGGTCACAGGCCAGCTTAATCATGTTTTTAAGTGTAACGGGGTTTGAGGTTCATGATACAATCCATGTATTTGGTTATAATCAAGCAGTTGTATATCACAGGGTAGCGGCTTACTTATTACTTGGACTTATTGTATTTGCCATTTTCTGGCATTTCGCCACCGGAGAGTGGAAACAATATATTCCAACATTCAAAAAATTGAAAGACCAGATCATGTATTATTCGATTGGCATTTTCAAAAATGAGCCTCATCCGACAAGTAGAACTGTCCTCCATAAGTTGAATCCGCTTCAGGTACTAACTTATCTGAGTTTTAAAATTGTTCTGATCCCTTTGGTCATCATAACCGGGATCATGTACATGCTTTACAAGCACGTTGATACGAATGACATTATAGTGACCAGTGATATTCCTTTGGAAGGCATTGCGACATGGCACACCTTCGGGGCATTTATGCTCATCACGTTTCTCATAGTTCACGTGTATATGACAACCACTGGAGAAACATTAACATCAAATGTGAAGGCCATGATTACCGGATATGAAGAATTTGAGCCTGAAGAAGAAGATGAAAAAGAAAAGATGAAAAAGTCAGAACTTGTCTCCTGATATATTATAATATGAAGATAATGAAAAAAGAAGATGTAAACATGCGGCCATATATGAATCCATATCTGGCTGGCTTTTTACTTGGAATACTACTGTTAATAACCATATACATCACAGGTCGCGGACTTGGCGCCAGCGGAGGAATTAAAGCAGTTGTTTTGCTGATAGCAAAAACTTTCCAACCTCATCAATGGGAAAATGGCGTTTATTTCCAACAATACGCACAATCTCATGCGGGTAATCCGCTTAACACCTGGCTGTTTTTTGAAATCATCGGAGTTGTAATCGGGGCATTTTATTCCGGCTTAATTTCAAACAGGGTTGGTTTTAGGATAGACCGCGGATTTAGAATTACAAACAAGACCAGGCTGTTGATGGCCGGTCTTGGTGGCATCTTGTTTGGTCTTGGTTCCCAATTAGGGAGAGGATGCACAAGTGGTGCAGCACTCAGTGGAATGGCAGTGATGTCATTCGGTGGCATCCTTACCATGATCGCTATTTTTGGATCAGCGTACATGGTGGCTTATTTTTTTAGAAAATTTTGGATTTAACTTAATAAAATATTAACGATATGGGTCCTTTGGTTCCTTCGATAATCAGTGATGAATTTGATTTGATAATTGCTATAATTCTTGGCTTTGGTTTTGGCTTTATTCTGGAGCAGGCAGGATTCTCAAGTTCGAAAAAACTGGTCGGGTTGTTTTACGGGTATAATTTTGTTGTGCTCAAAGTATTTTTTACAGCAGGAATAACTGCTATGATAGGCGTGTTGGCATTTAGTCATTTTGGGTTGTTGGATATCAGTCTTATTTATGTAAATCCTACATTCCTGAAGTCGGCTATAGTCGGAGGACTAGTCATGGGTGTTGGTTTTATTGTCGGGGGGTTTTGCCCCGGAACAAGCGTATGTGCATCGGCTATTGGTAAGCTAGACGGCATAACTTTTGTTTTAGGATCATTTCTCGGAATATACTTTTTTATGGAGATATATCCTTTTATATCAGACATGTATTTTGAAGGCGGAATAGGTGCTGTAACCATGCCGGAAATGTTAGGCATATCCCAGATCAGTTTCGCTTTAATCTTGTCAATATCGGCTATTGGCATATTTGTTTTAGTGACTTATATCGAATCAAGGGTAAATAAAACATCTTTTGAATTGCCCAAAAAGAAAGTAGTCAGGATGTCCATATTGGCCTTAGTTCCAATACTTATTATTGCTGTAACAGGCTTTATGCCCAATCGATTAGAGCGGATAGAAGCCCAGATCAATGATCCTGTAAATTTGAAAGCTGCCGAGGCGAAATCTTTGGATCCGGATAAACTTGCCTTCGAAATTGTTCATAACTACTACAAGTGGAATGTGATTGACGTCAGATCTCCTGAAGCTTACAAAGCCTGGCATTTACCATTGTCAATTAATATCCCGTTGGACAGTATGTTGAACAGGGAATGGGAGACTTATTTTAAGCAGACGCATAAAAAGAATATTTTTTATTCAGATGATATGGGTCAAACTAAAAAGGCTTTTGTTCTTTCGCAGGTAATCGGCAAAGCGGACGATCATATATTGAATGGCACATCCGGTGAGTTCCGTACTATGTTTTTCGAACCTCAAAGACCTCAGGTAGATGCTTCCAAGGACATGGTCGATTTGTATAATTTCCGTAAAAAATCAGGAATACAAATGAATGATCTTTCAAAATCCTTAGAGCGATTCCATTCCAAACCAAAAGTGAAAAAGCCAAGAAAGGTGCAGGGTGGTTGCGCCTGATGTTATTGGAATTTGTTTTAGTATCTAAATTCTGATATTCGTGTATTTTTGGCAGAATATTTTACGGTATTACACTATTGACTTTCAATCAGAATACATCCACAGTAATGTTATGATTTAAAATATCGAACACCAATTAACGATTTTAGATTTTCGAAGTATCCGATTTACATCGTAAATCATAATTCGATATTTATCATTCAATTTATGTTAGCAAATACAGGCATAGCCAAAAGACCATGACCACCGTCTTAGACGGTGGATTTTCAAGTTAAATTAAATTTGATGATAGATGCCAGATTTAGGAGCTGATTGGCGATCATACTGCCTATTTATTTGATTTTAAATCATATTTTTTGTACCTTAAAGATGC
>DAOVVI010000323.1 GCA_030637245.1 Cyclobacteriaceae bacterium | reverse complement strand
TCTGATTGAAGGAAAGCCATATTGATCTCCAATGCAGTAAATTTCCATGAAGCATTCGCAAGTTTTTCAACTTTTACACCAAGCTCTGATAACAGTTCAATAAGTTTATTGACATCCCGAATGTCAGGAACATTATGGATTGTGATTGGTTCGAAAGTCAATAATGTGGCACACAATATCTGAAGCGCTTCATTCTTTGCCCCCTGAGGTGTAATGCTGCCTTTGAGTGATTTGCCGCCGACAACTTTAAAGGTGGTCATTAATTTCTTCTCCTGCGGCCTCCGCTGTTGTTTCTTCGGTTTTTATTATTTGGTCTGCTCCTTCGCTCTTTAACCATGGAATCAAACAAATTTTCAGATTTTACTCTTTCAATATCAATTGTCAGTTCTTTATTCGACATTTTTTCGATATTTTTAAGAATTGTCGTATCTTCGACATTGTCCCTATTCCATGTATTTTGGAAACTCTTCATTAATCTGCCAATATGTATAACTGCAGAATCTTTGTCTTCTGGATCTTGAAGCTCTATAGCTTTTTTAATTAGCAATTGAATGTTTCTTCCATAATGTTTAAACCTTATTTCAGAAGTCTTATAGCCCAATGGTTCCGGCTTTTTACTGAGAATTTCCTTTTCAGGCATAGGATATGGACTATCTATGTCCAAATCAAAATCGGACATGATAAACAGGTCATCCCATAATTTTTGACTGCTCTCCTGCGAATCCCTGGCATTTGGATTAATTAACTTCATGAGTTCGATGAGCACGTAGGCAGATTCGGTTCTTTTTTCCTTGTCTTCGAGGGTTCTAACGTGATCTACCAGCATTTGCATATTTCTTCCGTATTCTTTAAGAATAAGGGCCGGCCTTACTGTGTTGTAATTATTCATTTATCTCTTCTTTAATAATTCTCTACAATGGGTAGATAATTGAGGCTTGCTCAGATATGAGTTAAGTATATATTTTTAGTTTTGCAAAGCTAAGCAATAATGTTTTCTCTCCAAAATTATCAAACAGAACCTTGGCTTTTCTATTGGCACCTTCGATATCAATGTTTACAACTTTACCAAATCCAAATTTAAGGTGTTCCACTTTCATTCCTTGTTCAAGGTTACTCGTATCACTTGGTTTAAAGTCACTTGACGGCTTATGGGTAAAATTATTGTTTATTGCTTTTGGGATCGTTTTTTTTACACCTGAAACCAATGATTTTGCATAGTGCAAGGTTTGAGAATGCGTCTCCGGGTCCTTACGGAATTTCCGGTTTACTTTTATATAATTGGAGTCAATCTCTTCCAGAAATCTACTTGGTTCGCAACTTTTTAATCGCCCAAAACGATACCTGGATATCGCATAAGATAAAAATAGTTTACGTTCCGCTCTTGTGATCGCAACATAAAAAAGTCTCCGTTCTTCCTCCAAATCAGCTCTACTGGAAAGCATCATTTGTGAAGGAAACAGGTCTTCTTCCATTCCTACAAGATAAATGTTTTTAAACTCCAGCCCTTTTGCCATATGAATAGTCATTAATGTGACCTTATCATTATCCTCATCCTTATCCTGATCCACACTGGTGAGCAGGGCAACTTCCTGTAGAAAAGTACCTAAACTCTTGTCTTCATTTTCATCGTTATCGACAAATTCTTTTATTGCGTTAAGTAATCCCTGTACATTTTCATACCTGCTCAATCCCTCAATGGTCTTATCTTCATAGAGTGCTCTAAGCAGTCCGGATTGCTTGGCGATATAGCTTGCCGCTTCATAAGCGTCCTTTTTCTGAATCACAACCATGAAACTTTTGATCATGAATGCAAACTGGTCTATGGCATTGGTGATTCTGCCGGGGAGAAACCGGAAAATATCACTTACCACCTGCCAGATGGTTAATCCATTGTCGTTGGCAGCAACGATGATCTTATCCACACTTCCGGTACCGATGCCGCGCTTTGGAAGGTTGATGATCCTGCGAAGGGCCTGCTCATCATTTTGATTGACTACAAACCGTAAATACGCCAGGAGATCTTTTATTTCTCTCCTTTGATAAAATGAAAGCCCGCCAACTATTTTGTATTTGATATTTGCCCTGCGCAACGCTTCCTCAATCGCCCGGGATTGAGAGTTTGTGCGGTAAAGCACCGCAATCTGAATGTTTTTAATTTGATGGTTTAATTTTTCCTCAAATATTGAGGCGGCTACCAATTTCCCTTCTTCATTATCTGAATTTGACTTCAATAATTCAATAAGATCACCATCCTCGTTTGCGGTCCATACATCCTTTTTAAGTTGGCGGGTATTATTAATGATGACCGAATTTGCTGCATTAACGATGACTTTGGTAGAACGATAATTCTGTTCCAGTTTTACTACTTTTAGATCCGGATAGTCCTTTTCAAAATTCAGGATATTTTTTATGTCAGCTCCTCGAAATGCGTATATACTTTGTGCGTCATCACCAACTACACAAACATTCTGATTTACCGCTGAAAGTTTTTTGGTAATCAAATATTGAGACAAGTTGGTATCCTGAAACTCATCGACCAAGACATACTTAAATCGGTGTTGATATTTGTTTAATATATCCGGATTATCCCTAAAAAGTACATTGGTATTGAACAAAAGATCGTCAAAATCCATGGCCGAAGCTTTGAAGCATCTCTCACAATAGATTTTGTAAATTTTTCCCATTTGAGGCTTCATCGCGCCCTCATCCTCTGCCTGAAAAATTGGATTATTTATGTAATCCTGCCATGATATTAACCTGTTTTTAGCGCCGGATATTCGATTCAATACAACATTGGGTTTATAAACTTTGTCATCCAGTTTTAGACCTTTTATTATTTGCCGGATAAGTGTTTTTGAATCATCAGTATCGTAAATCGAGAAATTGGCTGGATAACCCAGGCGGTCAGACTCATACCTTAATATTCTAGCAAAAGTAGAGTGAAATGTTCCCATCCAAAGATTTTTCGCCTCCAAGCCTACTACACTTTCTATACGATTGCGCATTTCAGCCGCAGCTTTGTTTGTAAAAGTCAAAGCCAATATGCTAAATGGATCCACGCCTTTTGCCCGAATCAGATGTGCTATCCTATATGTAAGTACACGTGTTTTGCCCGACCCTGCACCGGCAATAACCATACATGGCCCCTCCGTATTTACTACCGCTTCTCTTTGTGGTTCGTTTAAGCTATCCAGATAATCCATCCTAAATCTTTGTTCGACCCGAAAGTTACAAATATAATTTTGCAGGACTCAATAAAAGCAGAGCTATGTACAAAACTTTTGTTGCTACTCTGGTTCCCGGTTCAAACCTGTCGGTAGAAAGGAGTTCATGGTTTAGTGCTAATTGGGGATCAAGTGAACATATAGGTGGTAATAATCATCCAGGTATATAATTTTTAATTTTCAATTTGGGTGCCCCTGCCTCGCCGGCAGGTTGGGCGGGCTGGCTGTCGCTACTCGCCGGCAAACCCGCAAACCCATTTCGCCCGCCTGCCGGCGAGGCAGGGGCTCAAACAGGCCGCTCCATCCTTGGCACAAAACCAAAGTCAACTTCATCCCACAATGAAACATCGGATGTTTAACACCACAAGTTGTACCTGCATTATTCCGAATCAAAATAACTTTGTCAAAGTTTAAAACTTTGACAAAGCTTATATCTCCCCTATATATTCGCTTGAACCCGTGAAGTCTGCATTTTACCGGAAAAACAAAAGCCGCCCTAAGAGGATTTATTAAATATTTGAAAAAGCATGAAGAATCTCAGGTTATTAACCCCAATTATTCACGTGAAGTTAGCAATTTTGGG
>DAOVVI010000389.1 GCA_030637245.1 Cyclobacteriaceae bacterium | reverse complement strand
CCAGACTAAAGTATTTCCTGACTCATTATTTCGATCTGAAAGTTTACAAGTATCGCGGAGTGATGGAAATTGCTTCTTAAAATTCTATTGAAATTTTACCACTGAAAACCTTTTCAGCAGGTCCAATCAGGTGGATATTTTTGAAATTGTTATCGACTTCCCGTTCAAAACTTATTTGTAAATCTCCTCCCAGCGTTTTAACTTTTATTGGTGATTTAGCTCCCTTTAAGCCCTGGACTAAAGCAGCGGCAGTGACGCCGGTTCCACATGACAGTGTTTCGTCTTCCACTCCTCTTTCATAGGTTCTCACAAAGATCTGATCTTCAGAAATTGACTTTACAAAGTTGACATTAGTACCCTCTTCATAATATGGAGGACCGTTTCGTATCTTTTTCCCATGATTGAAAACATCATGGCTTTCAATGTTATTTACGAAGCAAATGTGATGAGGTGAGCCGGTGTTCAGGAAATAATGCTGTTCATGTGATTCAATATTATTCACGTCCGGCATTTTGAGATGGACAAGCCCATTTTCAGTTTTTGCTTCTAAAATACCTTCCACCGTCATAAAGCTGCACTGTTTGGTTATCATTCCAAGTTTGTGTGCAAACTGTACCGCACACCGACTGCCATTTCCGCACAGGCTTGCCAAATGCCCGTCAGCATTGTAATAGATCATTTCAAAATCTGCACCATCATGATTTCTGATCAGAATAAGTCCGTCGGCTCCTATGCCAAATTTGCGGTGGCAAAGATGCGCGATCAATTTATGATTATTCAGATCAAAAGTTTCAGACCTGTCATCAATCATCACAAAGTCATTGCCTGTTCCCTGGTATTTGAAAAATTCTATGGTATTCATCTATTAATATGTTCCCTAAAACTTAACGTCCCAAAACAAAAAAAGCCAACCCATCGGGCCGGCTCCAGTATATTTTTCATAGGATCTACCTCGACAGTTTTTCTTTAATCCGTGCAGATTTACCCTTGCGTCCTTTAAGGTAGAATAGTCTTGCTCTTCTTACTTTACCTTTTCTTATAATCTTAATGCTATCAATATTTGGCGAGGCTAAAGGAAAGATCCTTTCAAGACCAATTCCGCCAGAAATTTTTCTTACTGTAAACGTCTCTCCGTTTGATCCTTCATTTCTTCTTTGGATAACTGTACCCTGGAAATTCTGAATTCTTTCCTTATTTCCTTCTTTTATTTTTACAGCTACAATTATGGTGTCTCCCGCACTAAAATCCGGGTATGAAGCCTTTCTTTCATTGTATTCTTGTTCAAATTCTCTTATCAACTGATCACTCATGATTCTGATATTTTAATAGCTCCTGCAAAATGGAGTGCAAATATAGAGATAATAATTTTAATTGGGTAATGAATTTAGATAATAAGTACCTGTGTATTTTCAACATGGGTAAAAGTAAACTGCTTCCAATCGGAAAATTAAGCAACGGTTGTTGTTGCCTGTTTCTGGTTGCCTGTTAAACACCCAAACGCAAAACAATATTCTAATGAATGCATTAGGTTAAAAGTTAATGGCAACTGAAACCGCTATTTGGACTCTTCGATCCTCCCTGCCTCGCCGGCTAATGTCAATAAGTTAAGGATCTATGGTCAGTGCCATGGTTTGTGTCCTCACAAACCATGTTTTTTTCGGTCTGTGGGGACACAGACCGAGGCGCTTGAACGTATATATTTCTTAACTTATTGACATGAGCCTCGCCGCCCGCCTGCCGGCGAGGCAGGGCAGACGGGCGGCTTCTGACTTCGAGCTATCAAACAACTTGTTGATAAAAGTTGATACCAAATCGCCTAATCATCAATTAATCCACTACGGCGCTCTTTTGTCCTTTGGATTGATTGACTTTGTCGCCATTCTTCAATTTTTCCGGTATGTCCCGAAAGTAAAATTTCAGGAACTTTAAGGCCTTTATAATCTGCCGGTCTTGTATAAACGGGAGGCGCTATCAAATTGTCCTGGAATGAATCGCTCAATGCAGATGTTTCATCGGATAGCACTCCCGGAATCAGGCGGATGATGGTGTCAGATAGTACTATGGCAGCTAATTCACCGCCTGATAATACATAATCACCAATACTTATTTCTTTTGTGATAATATGTTCCCGAACCCTTTCGTCAACTCCCTTATAATGACCGCAAAGCATGATCATGTTTTTCTCCAGCGAAAGTTTATTAGCCACAGGTTGAGTTAGTGATTCTCCGTCGGGGCTGAGATATATGATTTCGTCATACTCCCTTTCGGATTTAAGTTTCAAAATGCATTTATCAATTGGCTCGATCATCAGTACCATTCCAGCGCCGCCACCAAATTGATAGTCATCCACCTGCCGCTGTTTGTTGATGGCATAGTCACGTAAATCGTGTACATGGATTTCAACCAGTTTTTTGTCTTGCGCTCTTTTTAATATGGAATGGTTGAAAGGGCTTTTGAGCAGATCCGGTAAACAGGTGATGATGTCGATTCGCATATCAATCTCCGAGATAAATTTCTAATAACCCTTCAGGAAGACGAACATACACTTCCATTTTTTCATGATCGGCACGACCTACCAACGCATCAGTTACGGGGATCAATACTTCTTTGTCCATGTATTTCATTGAGATGAGATCCTGATTTCCTCCGGTAAATACATTTTCAATTATCCCAAGACTGCCCCTGGTATGATCCACAACTTTATATCCAATTACTTCATGGTAATAAAATTGATTTTTATCCAGTTTGGGAAGCAGATCGAGCGGAAGCAATAAAGGGCATGATTTTAATTCTTCAGCATCTTCCTTGGTGCTGACGTCTTCTAACTGAAGAATACCTTTTTTTCCATTAATCTTAAGTGAAGAAATAAAAAATGGAATCAGGTTATTGCCAATCCTGACAATTACTGATTCCATTTTTTTATATTTCTTTGGATCATCAACATCCAATAAAATGTTGACTGCTCCATTGAGTCCATGAGGCTTGAGTATGTAACCTATTTCAAAGCAATCATCAAGCTGCATAGGAAAGAAAAATTATTTTTTCTCCTCTTCCTTTTTCTCTTCAGCCGGAGCTTCTTCTTTTTCAGCTACAGGTTTTTCAGTTGCTTTGGCCTCTGCTTTTTCAACTTTTTCCTCAGCTTTTACTTCTTCAACTGGCGCTTTTTCAACCTTTGGTTCTTCAACCAGAACTTTTTCCTTCTCAGCAACCGGTTCTTCAGCTTTTTCTTCGGCTTTTGGTTCTTCAGCCGGAGTTTCTTCAACTTGAGTTTTCTCTTTTTCTTTAGCAGGAGCTTCTTCTTTCTCAGCTACCGGCTCTTCAGTTGCTTCAACCTTT
>DAOVVI010000544.1 GCA_030637245.1 Cyclobacteriaceae bacterium | reverse complement strand
GCATGGAATCCACACGGACCAACAACAGAACAAATCACCGCTGATTTTATGGATATATTTTATGGAACTAATGCTCAAATTATGGTTGAGAATTATAAATTACTGCAATTGGGGGCTCGTTTTTATCAATCAAGTTGGGAGCTAAAGGATGCATTTAACTTGCCAATGATCTATGGCCGTCACGACAGCATTTATCAGTTTCCAAGAAAAAGACCGGTCATGAGCGCCCCTGGGCTTCCTCTAATAGAAAATGGAATTATTAAATTTAATGACACATTTAGTGAGAAATATGTGACAACAATTATTGAAGCTAAAAGAATTAAACCAGGCATTAACAAATTAATTGCATCTCTTTATGAAAACATTTCAAAGGCAGATTGCAACAAACAAAATATTGAGGTATTGCTATCCATAGCATATTTAGAAAAACATTTTATCGACATGGTTCTTACGCTAGAGTCGGTTGAAATCCTCCTCAATCAGGCTGGAGATTTATCGCAAAACGGAAATAGCGATGGAGCTATCCAAAACTTAAAAAGGGCACACCTGGAGATTGAAACTCATTTGGCCAATCGAACTACTATGTGGAATGGCTTGAAAACCATTTGGGAAAAAGGAAGATTGCCAAAAAATGTGAATGCGAATAGAAATCCATACGTTCATGTTTTGGATGATGTAAAAGATCATGTTGCGGATAAAACACTTGGAATAGAATACATGATTGAGCCTATGGAGGATATGGAATTGGATAAATGGAATAGCGAACTTGAAAAACTTATTGCTGAGTATTAATTCCGGATAATCCTTTTCCTTCGGTTGCCGAAGCTGCCACAGAATGCGTTATTTCTCATGTCCATAAACATCCGCAATCCCTCCGGCAACTAAGAATTTCATCACTTCGGAGGCCGGCGCATTTATGAACTTGATGGCGTCATTAGAAACAAGATATGTCTCTCCAGTAAAGGTATAACTAAATGGCACGTAAACGGCCACCATATCTTCAGCGCCAAAAGCTTCTAGGTTTTGGTTGGTGATAAAACCGATCCGGTTTGCGTTGTCGTTCGGATTTATTTTAAATAATACAGGCTTATTGAACTTTTTATCCTTTCCCACAAATGCCGAAAAGAAATCTTTTATCGCAGAATAGATCAGTTCGAGCAGTGGAATGGTATGAATAATTTTATGAAAAAAAACTTTGAATGGTCTTGCAATAATGGTTTGGCCAACGTATCCCAAAACCGTTAAAAATGCCACCATGATCAGGATACCCAATCCGGGAATTTCCCTACCAATCATTTTAGAAAGTAATTCCTGCAGAAGGTTATCTGAAAAATCAAACACAATGTATATCACATAAATGGTAATACTAATGGGCGCGAGGAATAACAGGCCTTGCAAGAAGTAGCTTGTCAATTTTTTCATGGAGATTTGAATTTACCTGCAAAGATATGTTTTGGGTAATCGATTCCTACTTTGAGTTAAATATTAAAAATCCATGGAGTTGATCTGATTTTTACTTCTTATCCCAAATATTTCATTATTTTGGTCGAAAATTTACCTAAACTTCAAAACAACAGACGATGAATCCATATATCGCAGAGTTTATTGGCGTCATGATTTTAATCACCTTCGGAGGAGGGATTGTCGCCGGCGCCAATCTTAAAAATTCTATTGCAGAAAATGCCGGATGGCTTACCATCTGTATTGCATGGGGATTGGGTGTAACATTTGCTATTTACGCAGTTGGTGACATAAGTGGAGCTCACATCAATCCGGCAGTGACATTAGGGTTTGCCATTGTAGGTGATTTTCCATGGTCGGATGTGCCCGGGTATATCATTGCTCAAATTCTCGGCGCCATGACCGGGGCGACCATCGTATGGATATTTTATAAAGCGCACTGGAAAAAGACAGAAGATCAGGCAGCCAAACTTGGCATCTTTTGCACGGCAGGAGCAGAGCGCTCTTTCCCAAATAACTTTGCCAATGAATTGATCGCTACTTTTTTTCTCATGTTTGGACTTTCATTTATAGGAGCAAACAACTTTGCTGAAGGCCTCAACCCAATAGTTGTTGGAGCCTTGATTACAGCCATCGGATTTTCTCTTGGAGGCACCACAGGATTTGCCATCAATCCTGCCCGGGACTTCGGCCCACGATTAATGCAT
>DAOVVI010000446.1 GCA_030637245.1 Cyclobacteriaceae bacterium | reverse complement strand
TCAAATTCGGAAAAGAGGTGATCAATTGATATTGAAAAGATTGATCCTGCCAAATTGTCTCAGGTAACTTTTTTAAAATATACATTTCAACCAATGGATTACTCGTGACTAAAAGTTCCAGAACTGGATCAAAATAAATAGAGAAATCTTCATCATTGAATAATTTCAATGCAAACAATTGTTCCTGGTAATCTTCTGAATTCAGTAGTTTTTTTCCTAAATCCGGCGTAAAGATCGCTTTAGTATAATCCCGAATATTAGTAGTTATACTTCCATGAGCTATATGCCACAGTTTATAAGATGAATAAAGCGCTCCCTCCACTATAGCATTTTTCACTTCCCGGGCGGTGGCTCCAGTGATAGCGTCAACCGTGTTGGATTTTCTAACACTGTCTTTATCAAACAAATCATCCAGTGTCTTTCGCTCCAATACGGAATTTTTGTCAATCAGAATTTCTTGCAATTTTTCATAGTCTGCCTTGATAAATGGAAGGTGATCAAATTTGGTCAAAGGCACTCCTTTCACGGTATCATAATTCAAATAATTCCCGATCAGATTCCAATACATAAGCAATTCAAGTGTTTGGCAAAGTCCATCATCGCAAACTGAAGTGGAAATGGTGGAGGAATACATAACAGGAAGGCTGTCCTTTGCATAGTTCAATTCTACTGAGCTAAAAAGCACTGAGTCTTTCATTGGGAAATCAAAGGCTTTCTTCGTGTAAAAAGGGAACTTTACTGTGTGCAACGCTGTATCTGAATTAACTTCAGAAGATACCGTTTGCCCATTTATAAAAATGCAATTACTAAATGACAAGAAAGCATGAAATATCCATGATGTAAACAATGCCCTATTCCACATTCAATGAAACAGTCTTTTGGGTCATGATCAGATTCATATATTCGTTCAGATATTCCTCATAAATGGCTCTTGGCTCTACACTGTATTTTTTGCAGAGCGAAGCCGCATAGCCCACGGCAGCCCCCATTTGCCCTGTTGTACGCATTACTCTTGGTCCACCCAGACCCACATGCGAGCAACTGAAATTTCTTCCTGCCATAAAAAGATTGGAAATATTCTTAGAATACAATGATCTGTAAGGAACATAATATCGATCTGTTTTATAAAATAACGCTATGCTTAAAAAATCAGGTTTGCTCGGATCAATCAAATTCTCCTGGTAATGCACATCCACTTCTCGTTCTTCCACTACCACAGAATCAGGGAACTTTACACTATTTTTAGCATCATTAAATGTATAAATATGATCGCCAACCAATCGTCGGGATTCCCGCTTACCCACCAGATATGAAACCCACTCCAATTTCAGTTTTTCATTACCCGGTTTTTGCTTTTCATTATAAAACGAACCATAAATTCCTTTCAACAAATGATCTCTGATCGTTTCAGCGTCATCCACCTGATTCAAATCATTTCTTGAAAACTCCCATTGCCACTCTCCATTTTTAGCTGCATGGTTATTTGCAACCTTCATCGCCCAGGGTACTTCCGGAAAAATATAATCTTCATTACTTTCAAACGATCTCCAAAGGATAGAAGCCCCCATCACAAAATTATCCGGCTCTTCAGGGCTCCATAATTCCCCGTGCTTGTCCCAGGCTTCTCCAAATTGATTCACACTTTCCCGACCATACATATATTCTGCTCCGGCCCAGTATCCTATCCAGCCATCACCGGTACAATCCACAAAAAATGGAGCCTTAAATCTTAACCGCTCTCCGGTTGAAGTTTGCCTGGCATCGACAGATGAGATCTTCTCAGAATTGGTGTTTGCCGCATAAGCCCTCCAATTCAGATACAAATGAATATTATCAATATTCTCCATATTCTGCTGACGCTTTTCCTGATCTTTCAAAGCTTCCGGAGACCCATTCGGATAATGCTCTGTGTCAATCATTTTCAGGATGCGCTCAAAATGCCCGTAAATCCCAAGGGTATGGACACGAATCTCACTACTGGCATTTCCTCCTAATAATGGGCGGTCATGGATTAAAGCAACTTTAAGGCCTTGTTCAGCCGCAGCGATTGAAGCAGCACAACCGGCAATTCCCCCTCCTACTACCACCAGATCATAAGACTTTTCATTTTCAGGAATATCAGTTTTCTCTAAATATTCATATCTAAAAACAGCCAACTTTTTTAGTTCATTTGGTGGTGACATATTTTTTTTATTTAAAAATATAGCATCACAACGACCTTCAAACCCTGTCAGATCGTGAAGCTCAATTTCAATGTCACTGGATTTAATCTTAATTTCTCCGGCATATTCCCAATTCCATTCCGGGTTCAGACCAAGTTCATTGGTCAATTTCTGGCCATTTACCAAAATTTCAAATCTACCTGGGGCCTCCCAATTTCCCGGAGCCCAGTTTTTGGTTCTGGCCCAAACATGGTACTTTCCTGCTTTATTAAGACTTATTGAAGTTTTAGCGTTTTCAACTGTCTGCCCCAGTCCATGAGCCAATAAATATGGAGAACCCATCTGCTCTACAAACTGCGGATCAACCAGCCACCCTCCTTTTTCATTAAAACTCTCAGCTTCAATGAAAATTGACTGGCCGTATAATTGAATGGAAATGAATACAAGGATTAAAATCAAGCAATTTTTCATAGCATGCTTTTTATTGCAATTTAATGATAATTTCTACACCGAGCACTCATCATTGGTAATCTGGTGTAGTTAATCTGTCAATTCGAATATTTCTAACTATTTTATTACAAATACACCCAGAATATCTTAATATTAAACCTGAAAATCATACCATATATATCAACATGAAACTGCACGGGAAAAACATTATCGCAAATCAATTATCACAAAAGGGGGCTTCCTCATTTAATGGATGGAATCCTTCAAATGAAAAAATACTTGAGCCATCTTTTTATGAAGCAACGGAAGAGGAAGTGAATGTGGCATTTGAAAAAGCCGATGAAGC
>DAOVVI010000074.1 GCA_030637245.1 Cyclobacteriaceae bacterium | reverse complement strand
AGGCTGGATTACTGGACACTCTTATATTGTTTATGGTCCGCTACTCGATGGGGCTACTACGCTAATGTTTGAAGGAATCCCTACCTATCCTCATCCTGGAAGGTTTTGGGAGATTGTAGATAAATATAAGGTAAACCAGTTTTACACAGCTCCTACAGCAATCAGGGCCCTGGAAGCATTCGGGATTGATCCCGTTTTACCATACAAATTAGACTCTTTAAAAGTGCTTGGTACGGTTGGAGAGCCAATTAATGAAGAGGCCTGGCACTGGTATCATGACCACATTGGAAAAGGACGTTGCCCCATAGTTGATACTTGGTGGCAAACGGAAACCGGAGCTATCCTGGTTTCTCCTTTGGCGGGAATTACACCTACCAAACCGGCTTATGCAACTTTGCCATTGCCTGGTGTACAACTGATTATAGTTGATAATGATGGTAAAGAATTGAAGGGAAATAGTGTAGAAGGTAATTTATGTATCAAATTTCCATGGCCATCAATGTTGCGAACACTCTACGGCGATCATGATCGGTGCCATCAAACATATTTCAAATCATTTAAGGGACTTTATTTCACAGGTGATGGAGTGAAAAGGGATGAAGATGGCTATTATAGAATTCTCGGACGCGTGGATGATGTAATCAATGTTTCCGGCCACCGTATGGGAACTGCCGAAGTGGAAAATGCGATCAATGAGCATCCAAAAGTAATTGAATCAGCAGTTGTTGGTTATCCCCATCCCATTAAAGGCCAGGGTATTTATGCCTTTGCCATATGTGATATGAGCGACCGTTCGGAAGCTAACCTGAAAAATGAAATAAGGGTAACTGTTACGAACATAATAGGACCGATTGCAAAACCGGATTTAATCCAGGTGGTTCCGGGATTGCCAAAAACCCGGTCAGGGAAAATTATGAGGAGAATTCTAAGAAAGATTGCGTCTGGAGAAAATGACAATTTTGGCGATACTTCAACTTTGCTTGATCCTGATGTGGTAGATAAAATTATTGCTGACACAGATTCGGCGAGTTGATTATGCTTTGATCTGACGGCATCTTATGGTGCAAGCCTGCTTGTTCACCAGATTTGCACCATTTTTTTTGAATCTGTTCACTATGCATTAGTATTGGACTGTGAAGGCACAGACCATGGTAAGGTGTCAAGACAGAAATGACGTAATCCTTAACTTATTTTTGACATTAGCCTATCCGTAGGTAGTTCTTTTACCCAACACGATCTTGCAGCCTATTTTAGTCTGTTGTTGACAACATAACAAAGGCGCAAATGGGTGGAGGCAATTTGCCAATTCAAACAATATTCATTTATTTTTGCAGGTCAATTTTATAAGTTGCAAATTCGTTGGTATAAGAAACAGTTGGCGCTTAAATTTGTTATGTATCATTTTATGAAAAAATATACCTTTTTCCTTTTTATTATTTTTTGCTTAAGCTATCAGGGATTTTCCTTATCGATATACTCGACTGATTCATTGGGAATGACGACAAAAGATGGGAAAAGTTTTATTCTTCATGAAGTAGAAGCCGGTGAAACCTTGTATGCGCTATCAAGGAAGTATGGGATAGATGTGCAATCTATTAAAAACGCGAATTCCGAATCGGTAGTCAGCTTAAAAGTCGGGCAAAAAGTATTCATTCCTTTTCATAAAAAAACGCCTCTAAAAGAAAGTAAATTACATACCGTAAAATCATCCGAAACTTTATATTCGATCTCAAGACAGTATAATTTGAAAGTTGAGGATATAAAAAAGTGGAATAATCTTACCGGTAATAGTATTTCAATCGGTCAGCAGTTAATAGTTGGAGGAATTAGTACAAATACTTCTAAGGAAGCTCAAAATATTCAGGAATCGGTAAATGATCAGAAAACGCATACTGTCGGGCAATCGCAGACTTTGTACTCCATATCCAGAATGTATGGTGTTACCCCAGACCAATTAGTAGAGTGGAACAACCTGAAATCCAATACACTTGACATTGGTCAGGTTTTGATCGTATCAGACCCGGTTGAACCACTTGAATCGGAAAGCTCTTCAAATTCTTCCATGCTGCCTGTTACAGAGAATAATGACAATAAAGAAGTAAAGACAGAAACACCAACAGCACCCAAGCCTAATGAAGCATTGGTAATTGGTGCTACTACTACCGAAATAAACAAAAATTCTGATGGAGAAGAAGATATTATTGAAGAGCCTGTTGAGAAAATCGTACAAAAAGGACTTGCAGAAGTAATAGAAAATACAACTGAAACAAAGAAATATTTAGCATTGCATCGAGATGCTCCTATCGGAACGATTATGCAAGTTCGCAATGAAATGAATAATCAAAGTGTTTTTGTCAGGATCGTTGGCCAGATTCCGCCAACAGGGGAGAATTCAAAAGTAATTCTTAAGATTTCGAAGAAAGCATATGACAGGTTGGGTGCGGTTGACAAAAGGTTCCCTGTAGAAATTTCGTACCTACCTTAATCTCTCCGGAATTTGGATCACAACCAACTATTTGAGTTGCTGGAATTAAATTACAGGAAATATAATTCCCATACATTTATTGAAAATGATCCGATATCAATTCCTCACCGTTTCACCAAACTTCAGGATATAGAAATATCCGGTTTTTTTGCAGCAACCCTGGCGTGGGGTTTACGGAAAACCATAATCAAAAAAAGCCTGGAATTAATGGATTTATTTGACTTTGCCCCTTATGATTTTATTATGAATCATTCAGAAACTGATTTGAAATCGGTTTTGAATTTTAAGCATCGTACGTTCAATTCCACAGACCTTTTATATTTCATCCATTATTTTAAAGCGTATTATTCAAAGTATAATTCATTTGAAGAAATATTTATACCTAAAGAACGTAATGAACCGAATGTAAAAAATGGGATCGATAGCTTTTATAATCATTTTATTTCAAATGAGTTATTCCCTTCCCGGACAGGAAAGCATGTTGCAAGTCCATCAAAGAAATCAGCTTGTAAGCGCATAAATATGTTTTTACGATGGATGGTCAGGAAAGATAAAAATGGTGTTGACTTTGGATTATGGAAAAATATTAAACAAAATCAACTGATTTGTCCTTGTGATGTCCATGTAGAAAAGGTTGCCAGGAAACTATATTTGGTTACCAGAAAGCAAGTAGATTGGATTATGGCAGAAGAATTAACCGAAAATCTGAAAAAACTAGATCCTGCAGATCCCGTAAAATATGACTTTGCCTTATTTGGTATGGGGATGAATCATGATTATTAGAGGTCCCCTTAAGAAATTTTGTCAGTTAAACACCCCAGGCTCCAGGATTTTCTCTCCACTTATTCAAGTTCGATATTTGTTCTTGAGTCACGTAATTAAGTTTAAGAGCTTCATTGATCAATTCGCTATAACTGCTCAATGAAATTAACCTTACATTTTCTTTGGCAAAATTTTCTTCAGCTACAGGAAAGCCATAAGTAAAAATGGATACCATTCCTAATACGGAGATTTTACTTTTTTTCAATGCATCTATCGCTTTCAGCGAGCTTCCTCCTGTTGAGACTAAGTCCTCAATGACTACTACTTTTTGTCCCGTGGTTATTTTGCCTTCGATCATGTTTTCCATACCATGACCTTTTGGCTTTGACCGTACATAAATAAATGGAACGTTTAATGCATCAGCCACCAAGGCGCCTTGTGGAATTCCCGCAGTAGCTACACCCACGATTGCTTCAACTTCCTTAAAGTTTTCCTGAATTGCAATCGCTATCTGGTTCTTTATATAGGTTCTCACCTCCGGGTAGGATAATGAGAGCCGATTGTCACAATAAATTGGGGATTTCCATCCGGATGCCCAGGTAAACGGGCTATCAACGTTCAATTTTATGGCGTCAATCTCTAATAATTTTTTTGCAACAATTTTTGCAGTCTCATTCATCTTTTACCTGATTTTTAATTATGACGGACAAAAGTAAAAAATATGATTTTTAACTTCTATTGTTCATCCCATATTATTCACAATAATTTCTAATATGAAGATAAGCCTGCCTCGCCGCCAGGCCAATGTCAATTAAGTAAGGAAACCTATGAGTCCACTCCGAAAAGTCCGAGTCCATTGATTTTCAACCATTTTACCCCTGGCCCCTAAAGCCTGCCTGTCCGGTAGGCAGGGGGAAGTCGTTGAAAACCAACGAACTCTGCAAAGTCCCCTGCCTCGCCGGCAGGCGGGCCTTTAGGGGATTTAGGGGTTTTATACTTTTCGGAGTCGATTCAACCTGTCAGGTTTTAACCTATTGACATTTCGCTGACAGGCAGGTTGACATTCTGTTCAATTAATAAAAATGGCGGTAATTAAAATTTCAAAGGCAACCATGGGAAAAAGGTAAATATCATGGCTTTCAGTACATTTAAGTATCTGAAATTAAACTGAATTATTAAGGCTAAACCCGAAAAATTTCATTTCTTGCAGTGATTTTTAAACGCGTATGAAAATATTTATAAAGGATATTCCGGTAATTATTAGTTCAAATCAAGAGTTTATTAAAACTTCCCACTATGATAATATTTACCGGGGAATGGATTTAAAAATAGATTTTGATCAGCTTTCGGGTGAGATACTGATAAAGGACGCTACGACAGAGGTAATTGATAAGTTCCTGGTTTATCTTAAACAAAACAATGTAAAAAAATTAGAGGAGATTACGTTCACTGTAGATGACTATGATGCCGTTATCAATGACATAAAAAAAGACTATACCATTATAAAAGCTGCCGGGGGATTAATTCTAAATGAAGGAGAGGCGTTAATGATATGGCGATTGAAAAAATGGGATTTACCGAAAGGTAAGTTGGATAAAGGCGAAAAACCAAAAAAAGCCGCTATAAGAGAGGTTGAAGAAGAATGTAATGTAAAAGTGAAGTTGGGTAAAAAGATATGTCACACTTGGCACACCTACAAGCAAAATGGAAGAAGGATCCTAAAAAAAACATATTGGTATAGAATGTATTGTATCGACGATACAAATATGAAGCCTCAGCTAGAAGAAAATATTGAGGAAATTAAATGGATGGATGAATCTGAGCTTAAGGAGGCATTATACAATACCTACCCATCCATAAGAGATGTTTTCAGACATTATTATTTAATGGACTAGGGTTCTGTCAATTATATTGTGTTACTACCACACCCTTCTACTTCAGCCCACTGCCTCCTGCTCCTGCCACTCGCCACTTCTTAGGATGTTTTTAAAAAGTGTATTTTCATAAAAGAAAGAAATACGCCCGCCTTGCCGGCGAGGCAGGCTTCTTTGGAAACTTAAATATTCAGGTTAAAAATCATTTGTTTCTATTCAACCCGCTTGCAATGATCTTTTGATACATTTTGTTTAATTATTACTAGAATTCTTTTGAATTTTGCGATGTGAATAAAAATAGGCCTAAAACATATTCAAATACTCAGCTTGCTTTGCGTAACGGGCAGGATAAAAAAGAGATTTGGTGTAGTTATAAAGGTAATATTTATAACCTGACCGGTTCCGGAATGTGGAGTGATGGGTGTCATTATGAGCATTGGGCAGGGCAGGACCTAACCGCCGAACTAAAAGATGCGCCTCATGATGAACGTGTTTTCGAAAAGTTCGGGATTATTGGAATATTGAAGAATATAAACAACTAGTTTGCACGAGGTAGAACCATATTATTCCTGGCTAAAATTCTATAATTCTTCAGAAGATGAGCGTTCACCTTTCCATGGAAAGGAGTATAATTATGATCTGTATCAGGATACTATCTATAATTATTACATAGATCCAGCCTGGGATTTCATGGGTTCTGAGACACTTTACATAAAATTGCTATTCGTAGATTACGATCTCGGATTCTCGGTAATTGAGTTTTTTGGAGAATGGAACGATGCCGTCTCGAATGATATTATGTATTTGAAGCGGAATGTTGTGGATCATTTGAAAATCAATGGTGTCAACAAATTCATATTAATTGGTGAAAATGTATTTAATTTCCATGGATCTGATGATTGCTATTATGAAGAATGGTTTGATGAAGTTGAGGAGGGTTGGATTGCAGCTATTAATTTTCGTGATTTTGTAATTGAGGAATGGAAAAACTATGATATTGACAGCTACATAAATTTTGGAGGGGGATTGAATATGAATAACTGGCGAACTATGACGCCAATGATGTTTTTTGAAAAGATAAAAGTTGTAGTTGGCAGAAGAATTGATTTAACTTAAACTATATTATTTTGTATAAACTTTTTATCAGGCCCATACTTTTTATGTTCGGACCTGAGCAAGCTCATCGCATTACAACTTCCTTGTTAAAAATGGTAATTAAGATTTCGGGAGGGATTTTCCTGTTTAATCTTTTATTTAAATACAAAAATAAGAAGCTGGAAAGGGAGGTTTTTGGTATTAAATTTGAAAATCCGGTAGGTCTGGCAGCAGGTTTTGACAAGGAGGCTGAATTTATTGACGAATTTGCCTCGCTGGGTTTTGGATTTATAGAAATAGGTACGATAACGCCCTTAGGGCAGCCGGGAAATCCGAAGCCACGATTATTTCGATTGAAAGCAGACGAAGCGCTCATAAATAGAATGGGTTTTAATAATCAGGGAGTAGAGCATGCAGTTGAGATGCTTAAAAAAAGGAAATCCAGCGTAATTGTTGGCGGGAATATTGGTAGAAATAAAATTACACCTAATGAGGAAGCAGCCAGGGACTATGAGTTATGCTTTGAGGCTTTATTTGAACATGTGGATTACTTTGCAGTAAATGTCAGTTCGCCCAATACTCCGGATTTGCGTGAGCTTCAGGATAAGGAACCGCTTAAACAATTATTGATGCGACTGAAAGAACGAAATGATAACAAAAAGCACCCTAAACCCATACTTTTAAAAATAGCGCCGGATTTATCAGATGAACAGTTGGATGATATTATTGAGATTGTAGAAGAAGTGAATTTGGCTGGAGTAATTGCTACCAATACGACTATTTCGCGAGATGGCCTGGCAACTAGCCTCCCAATTGTTGACGAAATCGGAAATGGTGGATTGAGCGGGAAACCTGTAAAAGACAGGTCAACTCGAGTAATAAGATATTTAAAAGAAAATGCTAAAATACCTTTTGCAATCATTGGCGTCGGGGGAATTAACTCGCCAGAAGATGCGCT